>JANPPO010000367.1:0-12211 GCA_031428555.1 Bdellovibrionales bacterium
CCAATATTCAGTTTGCAACTCATCCTAAAACGGGCGCTCGGGTTGTAATTGAAATGAATCCGCGAGTCAGTCGTTCATCTGCATTAGCTAGTAAAGCTACTGGATTTCCGATCGCAAAAATTGCGGCCTTACTTGCAGTCGGCTATCGGCTTGATGAAATTCAAAATGACATTACAAAATCAACGCCATCTTGTTACGAACCTGCTTTAGATTACGTTGTAACGAAAATTCCAAGATTTGCTTTCGAAAAGTTTCCGGGTTCACAAGATATTTTATCGACGCAAATGAAAAGCGTTGGTGAAGTGATGGCCATCGGCCGCACTTTCCAAGAATCTCTTATGAAAGCATTGCAAGCGCTGGAAATAGATAAAGAAGGAATTCCAGACGTCAATTTTCAAGTGGATCATGTGTCGTATCCAAATTCGAAAAGAATTTGGCATTTGTTTCAAGCTTTCCGTCACGGTCATAAAATTTCAGATGTCTATGATTGGACGCAGATTACTCCATGGTTCTTGGAACAGATTTACGAAATAGTTCAATTTGAAAAAGAATTTCCTGCAGCGATGAAGAAAGATCCTAAGACGGCCTTAGTTCATGCAAAGAAAAAGGGTTTTTCGGATGCCAGACTTGCGCGGGTTTTAAAATTAAAAGAAAGCCAAGTTAGAAAAACTCGTTGGGAACATAATTTACATCCATCATATTTGCAGGTTGATACTTGCGCAGGTGAATTTGCATCTAGCACTCCTTATTTTTATTCGACATATTGGTCAAAGTCTCAATCCCAGCCAGTGCCACAGCCGACGGTCATGATTATCGGAAGTGGACCTAATCGCATTGGACAAGGTGTTGAGTTTGACTACTGCTGCGTAAGAGGAGTTAAAGCTTTTCAGAAACGTGGTTGGAAAACCATTATGGTGAATTCAAATCCTGAAACAGTTTCAACTGATTATGATACTGCTGATTACCTCTTGTTCGAGCCGTTAAGTGCAGAAAGTCTTCTTGAAATTGCTCACGTCTTTAAGCCCCAAGGATTCGTTCCGCAGTTTGGTGGACAAACTCCACTCAACATTGCAGGCGAACTTGTTGCGAATGATTTACCAATCTTGGGAAGTGGCCTCGAAGCAATCGATCGCGCAGAAGACCGCGGAGTTTTTTCTAAACTTTGTCGTGAACTTGGTTTGCAAATTCCCAAAGCTGGAATGGCAGGCGATTTACAGACCGCTTTCAAATTGGATACAGAAATTGGTTACCCGATGATTTTACGCCCAAGCTATGTCTTAGGCGGCAGAAGAATGGAAGTAATTGAAAATCGCGATGAATTGACATCGTACTTTGAAAGACATGCTGAAGCTATTTCTCCTGATAAGCCCTGTTTAATGGATCAGTTTTTGGAAGGTGCTTTGGAGGTCGACGTTGACCTTGTGCGCGGACCTGATTGGACTGTTATTGGTGGAGTTGTAGAACATATCGAAGCCGCAGGTGTTCACTCCGGCGACAGCATGGGCGTGTTACCACCTCAAAGATTAAAAACTGGAACTTGTGAAAAAATTGAAGTTCTCTCTCGTAAATTAGCAGAGATGCTCGACGTCATCGGACATCTAAATCTGCAGCTTGCGATCAAAGATGACGTCATTTATGTGCTTGAAGCAAATCCAAGAAGTTCCAGATCACTTCCTTTTGTTTCAAAGGCCACTGAAATTCCATTAATTGATTTAGGAGTCGCAGCTTGTTTAGGCCTGAAAGCAAAAGATCTAAAATTAAAAGACTACAACTGGAATGAAACGAAGACTGTTGCAGTGAAGGGTGTTGTTTTTCCTTTTAAGAAATTTCCGAAGGCCGACTCGATTTTGGGTCCCGAAATGAAATCGACCGGTGAAACAATGGGCCGCGGAGAAGATTATTCTGAAGCCCTGATGAAAGCTTTCATTTCAAGTTTTTACAAACTTCCTCTCGAGGGTGAAGTTTTTATTTCGCTTAGAGAAAAAGATAAAGTCCCTATGTTACCTTTAGTGAAAGAACTCGTTAAAATGGGCTACACTCTATCGGCAACTTCAGGAACGGCTCAATTTCTGGAATCCCATAATATCGATTGTTTATTCCTTAAAAAAGTTCACGAAGGTCGACCACACTGTGTAGACCGCATTCGACAGGGACTTGTATCGTTCGTCATCAACACGACAACTGGACGAACGGCCATAGAGGCCAGCTTTGACATCCGTCGTGCTTGCACAAACCTCAACATTCCGTGTTTAACTGAAAGTGACACTGCGGAAGCTTTTTTGATCGCACTTAAAAAAGCAAAAAGAGGAGACTTTAAAACTCTCCCACTTCCGCCCATGAAATCAATTTAGGGTGTAAGCAAGTTATTATGAATGCAATAGAAGTTAAGAACCTAGTAAAAGTCCTTCCAACAGGATTTATGGGTAAAACCGAAGTTCTTCACAAAGTGACTTTCAATGTCCCCAAAGGGCAGGCCTGTGGTTTTGTTGGAAATAACGGTGCTGGTAAAACAACAACACTTAAGTGTCTGCTCGAATTCTTAACGCCCACTCAAGGTGACATTCTTTTTTTTAACGAACGACTTTCTGTTCAGAATCGTATTCGAATTGGCTATCTGCCTGAAAGGCCCTATTTATACGAATTCCTGTCTGCAATGGAGTTTCTCAAATTCCATTGGAATCTAACTTTCCCAAATCTAAAAGGTTTCGAAGAGCAGGCTGAGAAAGTATTAAAACTTGTCGGACTTTTTGATAATCGACATAAAGTGATGCGTAAGTTTTCAAAAGGCATGCTCCAGCGCGCAGGTCTTGCTCAGGCGCTCATTCACAATCCTGATTTACTCATTCTTGACGAGCCTATGTCTGGCTTAGATCCAGACGGGCGACTTCTTGTTAAAAATATTTTAAAGGAATTGAAAGCTCAAGGTAAGACTCTTTTCTTTTCTTCGCATCTTTTAGAAGACGTTGATGAGTTGTGTGAAAATTTAGTCGTTATTCACCACGGTGATATTCTTTATCACGGTGAAATTACAAAATTCAGAAGCCAATATAGAAATCTTGAAGAGGCTTTTGCAGCTGTAAAATCCCGCTCTCCTGAGCTGGTCGGTAGTCACGTATGAAAAAAATCAGAACACTTGCCTGGACAACGTATCAAGAGCTACTCAGAGAACGATTCTTCGCAGTCGGAGTTATTGTTGCGTTTTTATTAGTCGTCCTAAGTTACTTGCTTGGAAGTTTATCTTTTGATGAAGCAAGCCGAATTATGTTCAATCTCGGAATTTTAGCAATTGAGCTTGTCACTTTAAGCTTAGGAATATTTGCAGGAGCACGTTTAGTCAGTAAGGAAATAGAACTTCGCACCTGCCAAATTATTCTGACCCGCCCATTATCCCGAACACATTTTCTCTTGGGAAAATGGTTCGGACTTTTCCTGTTTATTCTATCAATTTTAATCGGCCTCGCAATCTTGGTTCTTTTCCTCGGTGGAGAATCATTTCAACGAATGTCGTTCCTCTGGATTGTCCTCGAAATTGGATTAAAATCTTGGCTCGTAATGACTATTGTTTTTCTCAGTAGTCTTGCTTTAAGACCTGTGCTCGCAGCTCTGATTGGAATTTCTGTTTATTTTTTGGGGCATTCTGTAGATGACATTCGTTTTTTTCTTAAAATTAAAGCTACAGATACAGAGCAGCCATTGTTCCTTTCAATTTTAGAAAAAGCAGTTCCACGTTTTGATCAGTTTAATTGGAAGAGCTACTATTTTCTTGAAAAAGTATTTACTGAAAAACAGATTTTTTTAATGGCTTCGCATTATTCAGTTTGGATCATCTTTCTTTTATTGGTAAGTTTAGTTTCCTGGAGGAAAAAAGATATTGCTTAATTTATTTGATTCATCTCAGTTTGGCCCTGTTGGTTTTTTATTTCTCCTCTTCGGTTTACTCCTTGGTAGCTTCGCAAATCTACTCATCTATAGACTGCCACTAGAAAAGCCATGGGCGTGGGATCGATCGAGATGTTCTAAATGTCAGAACACGATTGCGTGGTATGATAATATCCCAGTTTTAAGTTGGTTCATTCTCAGGGGGAAATGCCGTAAATGCGGTGAATCTTATTCTTTTCGTTATGTAGTTGTAGAATTACTGACAGGATTTTTATTTGCACTAGCTTATTGGTATTATGGAATTTCCTGGAGCTTGCTCGAGGCTCTGATTTTTAGTTGGATGCTAGTTGTTTGTTCATTTATTGATTTCGATCACATGATTCTTCCTGATGAATTTACTTTATCAGGAATCGTGATTGGTCTTTTGGGTGCAGCCCTCAATCCTGACCGAGAATTCATGGAAGCGCTGATTGGTGTTTTAATCGGTGGCGGATTCTTATGGTTTTTGGCTTTTGTTTATTACCAACTGACTAAAAAAGATGGACTCGGCGGTGGAGATATTAAGCTACTCGCGTGGATAGGTGCCATTCTTGGATGGAAAGCAATTCCGTTTGTCATTACAACTTCTGCGATAGTTGGAAGCTTCGTCGGAATTTATTTTGCCCTTCAAAGTAAGCAAGGTTTAAAAACCGCAATTCCATTTGGACCATACCTTGCGCTTGCAGCGCTCATCTATATGTTCGGCGGCCAGACATTGGCCCAGGCCTATTTCGACCTTTTCATGCCTGGACTAAGCTAGCCATTTGACAGGCCACCCCAGAGGTCCAAGAATAGTGGATGGGGGAAGAAGTCTCTCGCTCCTTGGTTTTTTAACAAGTGGACTTCGGCATGGATGCCTATGTTTTTTAAACAAAAGAAATTGTTGGGCCTCGATATTGGCTCAACAAGTATTAAAATTTCAGAACTTGATGTGAGTCGTGGCGGAGCCACGTTGCAATCATTCGTCATGGCGCCAATGCCTCCATCTGCGCTTGGCACAGGTGAAATTTCTGATCTCGCAAGTGTTGGCTTAATCCTACAGAAAATTTTTAGAGATTTAAAATCAAAACGCAGCCAAGTGACTTTAGGCATGTGGGGAACATCAGTTCTAGTAAAAAGAATCTCTGTTCCAAGAGTAGAAAAAAAATTAATCATGGAACAGCTTAAGTTCGAAGCTGAACAACACATTCCATTTGATATTAATAACGTAACATTAAGCTATCATATCCTTCCGTTTTCTTCTTCGCCCGAAACGATGGACCTTCTTCTTATCGCAGCACAAAACGAAGTAATGAAGCAATACCTGCAGGTTGTCGAGTCCGCTGGACAACGATGCCATACCGTCGACGTTGCCGGTTTCGCGTTGGCAAATCTTTTCGAGCTAAATTACGGCCGACTTGCGAACGAAACTATCGCGGTTTTCAATATTGGTGCACAAATAACAAATTTCATCGCAATCCAAAATGGCGAAGTTATTTTTTGCCGTGATGTACCCGTTGGCGGCGGTACTTATAACGCTGAATTATCAAAAAATTTCGGGCTCACATTTCAGGAAGCCGAATCATTGAAGTTGTCAGCAGCAAAAGGCCAAGAAGTACCAGAAGGAGTTTCTCAAACCATTTCCCAAGTAAATGAACAGATAATTGAAGAGATTCGTAATTCGATCGATTTCTTAAGCGTGACGAATCAAGGTCTGAAGCTTTCCAAAGCTTGGTTCACGGGTGGAGGATCGCTTACTCCCGGTCTTGTTGATAAAATGGCAAATGCTTTTGAAATAAGAACCGAAGTTTTGAATCCATTTCGAAAAATAAGTATCGGCAAAAAAGTTAACTCCAGTTACCTGCAGCAAGTTTCACCATTTGTATCTGTTTCGTTAGGTCTTGGCCTTAGGCAGATGGGTGATTCATGATCAAAATTAATCTGCGACCGGATGTCGCTGCCTCTATCGAGGGAGCCGATCCCCAAGGTGATATAGCTGACGTAGAAATTCAGCGAAAAGGTCTAGTCCATATATTAGTCATGCTTATTTTACCAGTTGCCCTCTATGTGTACGGAGCACAGGCACGGCCAGAAAAAGAACAACAGATTCAAACGCTAAACGGACAAATTGCAGAGCTTGCTGCATTTAATGACAAGCAAGTTGCGATCGTTACAGAGATTCAAAAAATTGAAAATGACGAAAAAGACGTAGAAAAAAAGATTGATGCGATAAGCGCACTTACTCAAGGTCGATTAGTCGAAATTAAAGTTCTCGATTTATTGCAAACTATTATTCGAGACAAAATGTGGATTAAATTGATCGAGGTCGACAATTCAAAAGTCGTTATCGAAGGAATGGCTCAAACAGAAATGGATGTCTCATTATTTCTCGATGATTTAACTAAAAACGTACTTTTACGTGACGTCAGACTTTTCGAATCACAACAAGAACAGTACGAAGGTCAGAACTTCTCAAAATTTAAAATTACAGCTATGCTGGAGAAGTCCAAATGAATAATTTCTTAACAAGAATTGCATTTCTGACGACTAAGCAAGTTGCCATTTTTTCCCTCATTGCGGGCGGGCTCTTCTATTATTTTATGTTTGACGACGGCTCAAGTTTAGAACCGCAAATCGTAGCTCTTCAAGGCCAGCTTCAAGAGCAAGAAGGCAAAAAGCTTCAAACAGAAAATGCATTAAAAAAACGTGATCATTTGCAAGACACGTTGGCTAATCTGACATCGAAGTACGAAAGTCTGAGTCGGCTCGTGCCCATCGAAATGAATTCTTCAGAGCTGAATAAACAAATTGATCAGCTACGTAAGACAAGCCGTATCAATCAAATCTCAAGAAAACCTCTCGAGATTGTGAAGGGTACAATTTTAGACGAATGGCCAGTCGAAATGAAGTTTGTTGGTGCATATAATGACGTTGCTCAGTTTATTTATCAGGCTTCAACGACTGAAAAGGTGATGTTGGTTAGAAAATTCAAAATCATTTCATCTGAACCCTATGATGGACGACTAAACTTTGAAATTAGTGTTTCTGCATTCAAATTAGCCGAAGTGAAACAAGCGGGAGCAGTACCGCTAGGAATGCCACAGTGATAAAATTTGTTGTTATCTTTATCATTTTATTTCAGCAAGGTGCTTTGGCTCAAGTTCCAGTGTCGCCAACTTCTGCGCCTACACCCGTTTCAGCTGACCCAGCTGCACAAACTGAAAGCGCACAAACATTCGATCTTTCTCCGCAAATTGACTATGTTTATGATCCAACAGGCAAAAAAGATCCATTTAAGCCGTACCGTGCTCCAAGATTAAGAGGCGACAATCGGCCACAGGCACCAATCGACCCTCTCGCAAATGTTGAGGTTACTCAATTGCGTTTGGTGGCAGTCATCTGGAATACGCCAAAACCGCGTGCAGTTGTTGCGGATTCTCAAAACCGTAATTTTATACTTTTTAAAAATATGCGCGTAGGCCGCAATGAAGGAGTCGTTGTGGATATTCGTGAAGGTGAAGTAGTGATAGTGGAAAAATTTGATGATGGGTTCGGCAACACGGTACGTGAAGCTCGAATTCTGGATATCAAACCGACAGATAAACCGGCAGGAGGCTAAGTTATGGCATCATGGAAATTATTCTTTTTACTTCCATTTATGGTACTTAGTTTCTCGGGATGTCTGGGGCTTCCAGAAAATGCGAGCAGCGACGAGTTAGTTCCAGAAACAGCTTCAGAAGACAGTTTGCCTGAAGAAGGCGGCGCTGATGAGTTCGCAGATTTCGAATCTCCAGCTGCCCAATCAGAGCCAGCTACAAGTTCAGATGCTATGGATTTCGATTCTCAGCCAGAACAAGCAGCACCTGCGGAATCAGCTCCACCAGTCGAGGTAGCTGCAGCTCCAGAACAAGTGCCAGCAGAACAATCATTAAGTTTAGACGAGCCTGCGGCTCAAGCGGCGCCTGCTGATGCGGCAGCGCCAGCAGATGAATTTGCGGAATTCGAACAACCTCAGGCTGCTCCTGAAGTTGCGCAGAATAACATTACCCCATCAGAGCCAGATGAATTTGATTTAGAAAATCTCAATCAAGAACCACCACCTGTTCCAACGATGGAATTTTCTGATCAGAAACAAACTCCAGCAGTTACTTCAAAAGTTGAGGATCTTGATCCATTCAGCGCGCCAGAAGTTCCCATGCAAAATAATACGGTTGCTCAAGCGGCTAATGTTTCGAACATTAAAATTAAATCGATTCAATATAAAGCGAATGATTCTGGTGGCGCGATCGTCATCCAAGCGGATGGCCCGATCAGTTTCACAACTCGAAACAATCCAGAAACTGAGCAGGTTGTAGTTGAAATTCCAGGGGCACAACTTCCAGATCGACTCAAAAGACCATTCAACATGAGAGATATCAGAGGTGCATTCGGCTCTCTCGATCCTTACCAAGAAAAGGGGTCAAACGTAGCAAGATTTGTCGTGCAACTTCGTCCCAATACTTCAGATCCATTCGTAGTTTCAGAAGGCGACACGCTATTAATCGTTGCTGATAAAAGCCAGATCCCAGTTCTCACGAATAATACAGTTTCTGCTAATTCAAGTAATGTTGTATCCGCATCAGGAGCTGCTGCCGGCGGCAATAACGAAGCAATTCTGACAAGCCGAACATTGCAGGAATTCTTAGCAGATAATTCAAAGTTTTACGGAAAAAAAGTTTCTATCGAAACTGCTTCTATGTCAGTCAGAGATGCGCTTCGATTCATATCCGAAGAAGGCGGCGTTAACATGATCATCGCGGATAACGTAGCTGGGAACGTCAGTTTAAAACTACGTGATATTCCTTGGGATCAAGCTTTCGTAATTATTATGAAGAGTAGAAATCTTGGATATATCCGCCAAGGAAATGTATTGAGAGTTGCAACATTAGCAGATTTAAGAACCGAAGAAGATGCGACAATAAAATTAGTTACGGATCGCCTCAAGATTGAACCACTTGTTGTTAGAGTATTTCCAATCAATTACGCCAAGGTTGATGATTTGGCGACCCGGATCAAAGATTTTTTAACAGAGCGTGGAAAAGTAATCGGCGATCCTCGCACCAATTCAATTGTCATAACAGATATTCCACAAAGTTTAGCTCGAGTTGAACAATTAATTCAAAACCTCGATACTCAGCCGCCACAGGTGCTAATTGAAGGAAGAATTATTGAGGCTACCGACTCTTTCCAAAGACAAGTTGGAATCAACTGGGGCTTTAGTGGATCACCGTACAAAGTGGGAACCGGCGCGCAGGGTGACGTCAACATTCGACCTTCACTTTCCATTTCTCCTGGCTTAGTAAATGCGACTTCGGGAAGCACTTTGGGATTTCAATTGGGCACTCTTGATATATTCGGGACAATCAGCGCAACCTTAGCACTTGCCGAGCTTGAAAATAAAATTCGAATTTTATCTTCTCCTCGAATTGTAACATTGAGTAATGAAAAAGCGACCATCACACAAACTATCCAAAGACCTTATACACAAACTACCGTGTCAGCTGGTGCACCTGCAATTACCACGATTACTTTTAAAAACTTGGAATTATTATTGGATGTAACGCCTCAGATAACTTCTGATGCGTCGGTCATAATGAATATTAAAGTGAAAAGAGATCTTCTTGGTGAATTAGTGAATGGTAATGCATCAATCGAAAGCCGAGAAGCGACTACAAAAGTAATGGTCAAAAATGGCCAAACCTCGGTGATAGGTGGAGTGTACCAAAACGATACGGCAAGTGCCGTGTCTGGTGTTCCTTGGCTAAAAGACATACCAGTTCTTGGAAGTTTATTTAGATTCAGCGATACTACAAGTAGACGAACTGAACTCATGATTTTTTTAACGCCAAGAATTGTGTCTGCTGGATCTGACTCACTGGCTAAATCTGCAACAAATTAAAGGGGGGAAGAATGAGCAAATCAAAAGTAAAAATTCTAACGATTCTAGCAGCTCTTCAGCTGACCCTTTCTTCTTGTAGCCAAGGTAACGAGGAAAGCGCGATTGCAAAAAATATTAGTCTGAGCACAAGTAAAGTTTCTATTGTTCTGCCAAATGATTTAAAAGATGCAAACCCAGTTCAAACTTGCACGGCTGGAGGGGTAACCGGACCGCGAGTTCGAATGAAAGCATCTATCAAATGGAGCGGCACCGAGGGTGATTTATTACCACTTGTTATAAGACTTCTATCGAACGATTCTAGGCTTTCTTCGAGAATAGAAACTGCAATAAGTCCGAGTAATTCGGATACCGAATCACTAGCTTATATGTTTGATGGAGTTCTAACGGACTTTCTCCCTGGTGGAACCGACACAACATATACAACATCTGTCTGTTTTTTAGACTACGGCAGTTTGCCAAAGCCACTTGTTGAGCTTAAGGGTAGTGCCCAATTAGAAATACCAGTTACCATATCAATGACTGGTATCGTAAGGGATGCGAATGGCGAAGATACTCCATTTGTTAAAGAAATCAACACGACGATTACCTATGTCGCCGGCAGCGTACCTGTAAAATAATCTGTTAAGGGCTTGCATTGGCCGATTCAAAAACCTCATTAACACACATTAAAAAACACATAACTCTTTGACCCATTGACCTGGCGGTTCTCCGCTCGTAGAAAGGGTTATGAGTCAGCCAACTTTATTCGACAATTCCGTAGAAAACCAAAAGTCACAACCTCTGGCTGCATTGCTTCGTCCGCGTAAATTATCCGATATCTTAGGCCAGGAAGAAATTCTTGGAAGTTACTCATCGCTGACTAAAAATCTTCAAAAAGGCTTTATACCAAACCTCATTCTGTGGGGTCCGCCTGGAAGTGGCAAAACAACTCTGGCCTTAGTCCTTGCAGGCGAAATCAATTCTCATTTTATTCAGCTTAATGCGGTCGAGGCTGGTGTAAAGGATCTGAAGCAAGCGGGCGAAGAGGGTAAAAACAGACGCCAGATGTACTCACAGAAAACAATTGTTTTCATAGACGAAATCCATCGATTAAATAAAGGTCAGCAGGATGTTCTGCTTCCACACATTGAAAGTGGAGACCTCACCCTAATCGGCGCAACAACAGAAAATCCATCATATGAGCTAAACCGCGCTCTCCTAAGCAGGTCACAAGTATTAGTTTTAAAATCTCTAAATGAAGTTAGTCTTAGGCAAATCTATAGAAATGGAATTCAGCAACTTAATTTGGATTCGTCTGATTTTGTAGAGGAAGCTGCAATAGATTACCTTATGAACCAGGCTGATGGCGATGCAAGACGACTGCTGAACATGGTTGAAATTCTTGCTCACGCCCGCCAAGCTCAGAGCGAAATTCTGACTTTGGAGCAATTGCAAAAAACGCTTGGGCACAGAGTTCTCAGCTACGACAAGAATTCTGAATATCATTACGATCTTATTTCAGCTTTTATAAAAAGCGTTCGCGGCAGCGATCCGGATGCAGCACTTTATTATATGATTCGAATGTTAAAGGGTGGTGAGGACCCGATCTTCATTTGCCGGCGTATGATCATTCTAGCCTCAGAAGATATTGGCAATGCGGACCCTAGGGGCTTGCAGGTGGCAATTGCGACTCTTCAAGCGGTAGAAGCAATAGGTCTTCCCGAAGGCGAGATTCCGATGGCTCAGGCAGTAACCTATTTGGCGAGCTGTCCAAAATCCAACAGAGCCTACATGGCACTTAGAAGTGCACAAGCATTTGTAGATAAAACCGGAAGCCTTCCAGTGCCTTTACATTTGCGTTCGTCAAAAACAGCTCTCTCAAAAAATCTGGGTTACGGACAGAATTATCTTTATCCCCACGACCACGCCAAGTCGTGGGCAAAGCAAAGCTATTGGCCCGAAAATACAGAGCCTCAATCGTTTTACGAACCATCACAAAACGGCTTTGAAAAACAAATCCGCGAATTCCAAAAATGGCAAAAAGAAGAAAGCCCCAAAGATTCTTGATCTCAGCTGACCAGCTTCAAAAAACCCTCAAGAGATACAAAAACTTTCATAGTTTACGATCGAAATCTTGCTTTAAAAAATTAGATTGCGCGGTAGCCAACTAGGCAAACACAAGGCTGATTTCCCTGCGCAGTATGAGTGTGTTTTGTATTCGCAGGAATCTCAACTCGATCTCCAGGGCGCAATAAAAACTGATTGCCCGCTATATTAAAAAGCATTTCGCCTTCAACCAAAGTCCGCACTTCACAAAAAGGATGGCGATGTTCAATAACGAGTTGTTGTGGTTGATAAACTTCTTCAAAAACCTCAAGGCCTTCGCTCAAATATTGG
>JANPPO010000368.1:0-3180 GCA_031428555.1 Bdellovibrionales bacterium
ATGGCCATGAAAGCGTCTGCTCGGTCAGCCATAAGAGCTTTACGTTCGTGCATCGATTTGACTATGTGAAGCTCTTGGCATTCTCTTAAACCAACCTCTAAAGCCATAAGCGAGTCTGGGATAACGCCTATGACATAGCCACCATGATCGAGCGCGCCTTTTGCCAGATCACCCATCAAGCCAACCCGTCCCCCACCGTAAACAAGCTTCACATTTTTTTCAGCCAGGCACTTTCCAAGATCCGAGGCCATTTTTTGGTAGTGAGGGGCTTTTCCATCCCGTGCGCCACAAAATACTGCGATTGATTTTACTTTTTGTTCCATGAATCCCAGTTCCATTGAGTTTCTATTAAATTATAGCCTTCAATTTTAAGACTAATTGCCTTCAGTGCAATTTCATTTTCAGGCCCTTTTATTTTACTTCCATACAAACCATCACCCCAGATGGGATAACCCCGTCTTGATAGTTCTACCCGCAACTGATGACGTCTTCCCGTTATGGGCTCAAGTTCCCATTCGATTCTGTCGTTTGTTCGATCTTTTATTTCCCATTTTGTAATCGCCTTAGAACCATGTTTCGCAACAAAAGCCCGACGTTTTCCTGCAACTAGTAATGAGGTCCACGGGTTACGATTTAAACTATCTGCTACTCGGCCTTCGACGTTATCTGGCCAATGAGAAAAATTTTCTGGCGAAGTCAGAGCCCGATAATTTTTCTGAACTTTGCCAGCTTCCCAAAGATTTAAGATATTTTTTTGCGTCAGCGGGTTTTTAGCAAAAGCTAAAACACCTGCAACTTCGAAATCAAGTCGGTGAAGCGGAAACAAGGTTAATTTAAGTAAAGTCTGGAGTTCAATCCCCACAACTGATCTTGAATCTTCTTTGCCTTTGGAAGACGGAACGCTAAGCCAACCTGCGGGTTTGTGAACGGCCACCAGGTTTTCATCTTGAAAAAGAATTTTCATTTTTTTCGGATTCCGACTAAGAAAATTTCTTTACTGATCGTGCGTGTTGCTTCGGGCTTCACAGCCTCGAATTTATCGAAATGCTGCAAGATTTGCTTTTTCAAGTTTTGGAATTCTTCAGAGTGAAAGAGCTTGCATACAAAATGGCCTTTTGGCTTCACGAACTGAACTGCAATCTGCAAAGCCAATTCACAGAGTTCCAAACTTCTGACCTGATCAGTTAATCGAATTCCAGTTGTTGACGGAGCCATGTCTGAAATAACGGAATCAAATGGTGGTGGAAAACCATATTCCTCAAAAACATCTTTTAAGTTAAGATCACGAAGATCGGCTTGAATAAACACTGCGTTCGCTAACTTCACATCCACTGGTTTCAGATCAACACCTAAAACTTGGCCTTTTGCACCGACTTTTTGGCTGACGTACTGGCTCCAAGAACCGGGACTTGCACCAAGATCGAGAACCCTGTCATTTGATTTAAAGAGCTTGTAACGCTTATCGATTTCTTCAAGCTTATAAATACTTCGCGCCGCGAAGTTGTCTTTTTTTGCTTTTCTAGCAAAATGATCGTTAGGATTATAAGCCATTTGGGATCCTTGTTATGAGCGACTGACTGAATTCTGAACTGAACATACGGTGTTTTTTAAGAATTAGGTAGCCTTTAAGCTGCTCGCCGCATATCCGTTTTCAGCAGAAACACTGCGCCAATCACAAAAAGAATTGTAATGGAGGCAAGGCTCATACGATGGCTGCCCGTAAAGTATGTGACTGTTGCAACTAAGAACGGCCCCACGAATGAGGCCGACTTACCGATAATGTTGTAAAAACCAAAATATTCCGCCTTCTGACTTTCCGGGATGAGATGCGCATAAAAACTTCGACTGAGTGCCTGAAGGCCACCCTGAACCAAGCCTACAAAAACTGCCAAGATCATAAAATCAGTACCGTCTTTCATCAGCATTGAAGAAAATAGTACAAACGAATAGACGGCTAAACAAAGTAGCAGTAGCCATTTCACATTCATTGTTTCACTCAGCTTTCCGAATAACAAGGCACTTGGAAATCCCACAAACTGAGTCACCAAGAGAGCTTTCATCAAATCAGCATCTTCTAGGCCGATGCTAAGACCAAAATCCACTGCCATTGTATAAACCGTGTGAACTCCATCGATGTAAAACCAATAAGCGACTAAGAAATAGAAAATTTGTTTTTGCTTAAACAGCTTTTTAAACGATTGAAGTAATTGGGGGAAAGCTGACCAGATTGATTCATTTTTAAGTTCCAGTGCTTGCGGATGGGGCTTTTCTTTTAGAAAAAAGACCATTGGTAAAGTGAAAAGAAACCACCAAATAGCAACTGTAATAAATGAAATTTGAACTGCCTGAAGTTTTGATTCAAGGCCGAAACTTTCAGGATATAAAGTCATAAGAACATTTATTAAAAATAGAAGTCCACCGCCCAAGTATCCAAATGCATAACCTTGCGAAGAAACTTTTTCGTATTGGGCTTTAGGTGCAACCTCTAACAGTAACGAGTCATAAAAAACGATTCCAGCCTCGAACGCGATATAACAAAACAAATAAATGCAAAGAGCGATTTCCCAGCGGCCTTCCGGCACAAAATAAAGTGCACCTGTGGACAACATCCCAGCAAAAGCAAAACTGACCAGCCATTTTTTTCGTGAGGATGCCAAGTCACTTTTCCGTCCCCAAATCGGCGATAATACGGCCATAACCAAACCGGCTACCCCTAATGCAACACCCAAACGCGATGTTGTGATATGCGAGTCGACGCCTGCGCTCCAATACTTTTTAAAGAAAACGGGAAAGAAGCCAGCCACAACAGATGTTGTGAAAGCAGAATTCGCGAAATCATAAAAAATCCAAGACCACTTTTGTTTTTGAGCTTTATCCATACGACTTCTTTCTAATATTTCTTAAAAATGGGAAAAATACGATGAAGGCTAGAAATGAAACACTTAGAATTAAAAAACTAAGTGCATTTACTTTTGGGGAAATTCCAATCTTCAGCATAGAGAAAAGTTTTATCGGCAAGGTATCTTGACCGACTCCACTTACGAAAAAACTGAGCAAGAAATCATCGAAGCTTAAGATAAAGCAAAGAAAGAAGCTGCTTAAGATAGAATTTTTAAGCCAAGGCAGTTGGATCCGGTTTCGAATGACTTTGGGCGATGCGCCTAAATCTTGGGCTGCTTC
>JANPPO010000369.1:0-5115 GCA_031428555.1 Bdellovibrionales bacterium
GTCTAATCGGCTCTTCAACGATCAAGCAATCTTGAATCTGAACAAAATCATGCGAATGCTTTTTTCTGAAATGCCAATTCCCATTCAGTGCCGTCACTTGAATTCGATTCCGATAGAAATAATGTTCTGAACTTGGAAGCATTGGGCGTATTTCAAATGCTTGAATCTTTTGAATCTCTTTTAAGGAATCTTCAACAAGCAGTTGCTTCTGTCGAAGCTGTTCTTCAGGGGAAAGATGCTGCCACGAACAGCCACCGCATTCGCCAAAATAAGGGCAGGGCGGTTTAGCCCTGTGTGGACCGGGCTCTAAAACTTTGACGATCTTCGCGAACGAAACGTTCTTTTTCTCTTCGATGATTTCCGCAAGCAGCAAATCCCCCGGGGCTGCGTAATCGACAAATATAACAAGGCCGTTGTGGCGCGCAAGTCCCGCGCCCCCAACGGCCATTTTTTCTATTCTTAGTTGTACTTGTTCGCCAACCAAAGATTAAAGATTCGCGAATTCGTGTTTATCAAAGAAGATCGCTAATTCACGAGCTGCAGATTCAGGAGAATCAGAACCGTGAGCCGCGTTTTCACCCATAGAATCGCCATGCTTTGCGCGAATTGAACCAGGAGCTGCCTTCTTAGGGTCAGTCGCGCCCATGATTTCGCGGTTCTTTAAAACTGCGTTTTCACCAGCTAGGCACATAAGCATCACAGGACCAGAAGTCATGAAAGTTACAAGTTCACCGAAAAAAGGACGCTCTTTGTGTTCAGCATAAAAAAGTTCGCACTTTTCTTTGCTCAAAACTGTTAACTTAGCTGCCGCAATTCTCAAACCGTTTTGTTCGAACTGGCTGATGATATCGCCCATAACGCCTTTTTTAACTGCGTTCGGCTTAATGATAGAAAATGTTTTTTGAATAGACATGAAAGCTCCTTTTTTAGCTAGGTAAAGACGGGCTTAGATTTGCCCAAAAAAGAGAGAGATGGCAACCCCAATTTGGATAATAGCCAAGGCTTATGATAATTTTCCAGAATAGGGTCAAAAAGCGACTAATTTTGACAGTTCATTTCTGAACCATATTAGCTTTATCGAAGTTTGCTCTAGAGAAGGATCGGTTTCAACGCCTAAGTGCTTTTGCAAGCCGTTCTTAATCTCGATATATGAATCGACTTGGCCAGAAATGAGAGAATAATTGTCAGCGATGTAGCGATCGGCGATCGCTTTTTGTTCTGGCTTAAGATGACGAATTTTTCCTTGAGAATAAAGAACTGATAGGGTCTTTTCAATCGCGATTTCTTCAATCGTTAGCATATGGGCCAACTCAATTTCAAAACCAACAAATTCATTAAAAAGGCTAACGGCACGGATCAAAAGATTTTGAGTGAAATTTTGAGTTTCCCTCAGTAGAAGTGAAACTTCTAAAAAATCTTCTCGAGAATTTTTTTGTCCTTCGTAAATTGCATCAGAATCAATCTTTAGCTCGATTCGCTTTTTGTCATAAAGGTAATGCAAAAACTCGTGAAGCAAAGTCCATTTATCCTCAGGGTCAGCAATTAAAATCGTGGGGCGAGTAAACTCTGGTGCAAAGCCAGCATTAGAAAAGTATTTGCCAAGTGTTTTTTCTCTTTGAAAAAGAGTAGCATAGCGGGCTAAGTTTTTTTGATTAGGAACATAAACGTCGACACCCTGTTTTCTTATAAAATTCATTAGCTTTTTAGGTGTCATATCAAAAGTCTGCGCCAGAGCCTTTTTATCAAGCGGCTTATTAAAAAAAGTTGGGATGCCTTCTATCGCAAAAGCATTGGAAAAACATAGAAAAATAATAAGTAAGCTAAGTCGTTTCACAGAGAGGATTATGCCGATACCGGGCCCTAATTGCTCGCCAATTGCATTGATGGGATACAGAACGAATCTTTATAGCAGCAAACATAACTGACGAACTTTTTGACAATTTTAACTTAAAAGGGATTTTTTTTCTTAATCCAACTTAAAACTTGAATATCTTTTTGGGGCCAAAGCCAAAAAACATAGATTGAAAGCCAAGGAGAAAAATTAAGATACATTAAAACGAAGATGCCAATTTGCATAATCAAAATCTGAGGGATTATTAAGCGGGCTAAATTCTTCTTAAAAAAAGCAAAAGGGGCTGCAATCTCAATTAAGACTGTTCCGAAAGCTAAAAACTTGCAAAACAGTGGATGACTAATCAGCCAAAAATTTAAAAATGAAAATGTTTGTTGGGCGTAATTGTTGGCATAGTAGTAATTTTGCAGAAGGAGCTTGTTCTCCATGGAGTCAGAAAAGATCCATGCGAGTCCGCCGTAACGTAACTTAGATAAACCCGAAGCGAAAAAGATAATACAAAAATGAATTTTCATAGCTCTGAATAAGTAGCTTGAAGTTTCGAGGCGAGTTTGCTTTTCAACGAAAAATTTATTTTCTAATCTTAAGGAAGAGCTTCGGTCCAAGAGCGCCCACAAGAATAATGAGATATTGAGTGGCATTAACGAGTGATTAGAATAACAAAATTGCAGGGCATAAAGATTTAGAATAAAAAAACTCAGAAAACAAAACCAATAAGAGGTTTGTGTAAATAGCCCAATCATCGAAGTCAAAATTGAAATCTTAAAAATCCAAAGTAAAAGCAGGGCTGAATTATAGCTTAAGTCGAACAGAGCCCATGTGCCCATGTAGTCAGTGCAATGAAGTTGCGCATTCAATTTGGTAAATTCAGTTAGGTAAGAATTTCCCGCAGTAAGGTAGAGGATTGAAAAAAACAATATTCGAGCAACGCCAGCTTTTAAGTCTGCATTATCCATTTTCTCTGCAAATAGCTTATAGCGCGAGTTCATAAATAATTCTTGTTCGATTTGGTATTATAGCTAGATGCGAGTCTCGATTTTTTAGAAATGTTACGTTTTTTAACACGATAGTTCGAGTGTTTGGATGAAACGATTTGTATCTTTCGCCAAGCGCCCGCAGCCATTCGTAATTGGGATTTATTTTATTTTCTTGGCTGTAAGCCATATGAGCAATATGTAGTAATGAAAATGGATAAACGTTGCTTGGGCCTAAAAGAGTCTCGTGGCCTTTTTGATCTTTCGCGTACAATGCAAAAGTTGATGTATCACTTTTTAGCCACGAAAACATTGAGTAGTTCGAAAATGGAAAAAGTCTAAATCCAACCACGCCTGCGATCAGCGAAAAAATAAGAGTGGAAACGGTAACTGCTTTACGGAGATACATTATAAAACATTATAGAATAAAGATGGCTATTAGCGAGCTCTTTCTTCGAAACATTTGTCACAAGTTAAAAAACTTATTAAGTCTTAGCTTTCTTAAGCATAATAGCTGCTTTCATGTACCCACCATCACTTCCATCGACAAAGTGAAAGTGGTTCTTTGGACTTCTCACCATGCAGGTCATGAGAGCTTCCGGACTTTCATGATATCCGTACTCGATCAGACCTCTTTTTTGAAAATCGTCGAGCCACTTAAAAATGTCGGTTTTTTCTTTTTCGCTTAAATCTAAAACGAGTCTTAAAGTATCATCTCGTTTTAAGAAATCAGTATTTTGCTCAAGCTCGTCTAAGTAAACTCCGGCTAGTGATTTAGGGTCTTTGCGTCCCATCAAAATCAACGGCCACATTAGAAAAGTAAAAAGCAGCGACTTAAAATAACTGAACAGACTTTTATTTCGAATTTTAATCTCATTGAAAAGATCTTTAGGCGGCCACGAAACAGGAATGGTCTTAGCCTGAATTGGTTTTCCCGAAATCAAAATGTCCTGCAAATTAAAGAGCATGGCCTCAATCGAATTGTTTTCATCCAGCGGCTTAATGATCAATGATAAAATTGAGCCTCTTTGCGCAGGAACTGGATTCCACCGGCATTCCAGCCCTTCGTGGTTTCCCGCTGTGGGATAGTCGGCTGGTAACTCTAAACTCTTATCTTGCTTCATTAACTTTTCAGCATGTGTAATACCGCCGCCGCGGAATAAATAAGTGTTCTGACCATTTTTATTTTCTAACCGCGCCACACTGATTGTTCGACTAGATTCCCGAATCCTATTCAAAGAAATCGAAAACACTCTTAAATCAAAGCCAAACTGTTCTTTCGCCACTTTGCGTGTAAAAGACAAAGCTTCTAAGGCCTTATCTTTTAAATTTTCAGGAAGCAAAATAGTCGCACCGTCGCCACCGAAGATATAAGGAAAACGTTCAGTTTTAAGAACATTTTGAACGCTAATAATGGCGCAAACACCGAGCATATTAATTTGCTTATATTTTCCATCTTGCACGGCTTTTGTGGAGCCCTTGATATCGGTCATCAAAACCCACCAGCCATCAGGAATATCTTTGTATGCAGTGGGTGAACCGATTTCCATCCAGTCCGATAGAGGAGACAAATTTGAGAAAAAAGTTTCGATATCCATGGGAATTAGTCTAGGGCAGGCGGAATTTGAAGTATAGACCAGAAATAAAAAAGGCCTACTTGTAAAAGCAGGCCTTTTTAAATTGAAAGTTATTAAACTTTTAAAGCATCGACTTCAGTGTCGTACCTAAATCAGCCGGAGATCTTGCGATCTTGCAACCAGCGGCTTCAAGTGCAGCAAATTTCGCTTCTGCTGTTCCTTTTCCGCCACTGATAATCGCGCCCGCGTGACCCATGCGTTTACCTTTAGGTGCAGATGCGCCGGCAATAAATGCAGCAACTGGTTTTTTGAAATTCTTTTTAATGTATTCGGCTGCTTCTTCTTCTGCAGATCCACCGATTTCACCGATCATAATGACGGCGTCAGTGTCTTTATCTTCGTTGAAAAGCTTTAAGATATCGATAAAGTTTGTGCCGTTGACGGGATCGCCACCGATACCAACGCAAGTTGATTGGCCTAAGCCTACTTTTGTTAATTGGTGAACGGCTTCGTACGTTAAAGTTCCAGATCTTGATAAAACGCCGATGCGGCCTTCTTTGTGAATGTGGCCGGGCATGATTCCGATTTTACATTGGCCTGGAGTGATAACGCCGGGGCAGTTGGGACCGATTAATCTGGTCTTCTTGCCTTCCATGTAGCGCTTTACTTTCACCATGTCTAAAACGGGAATTCCTTCAGTGATACAGATCAC
>JANPPO010000370.1:0-7167 GCA_031428555.1 Bdellovibrionales bacterium
AAGTTGGCATTTTTCATATCCACAACTGCGTATGAAACAGAGGATAACAACGCGCTAAGCGCAAATACTAAATACAACCATGGCGACTTCATTGTTTTACACCTCATCCTTGAGGACCAATCAGATTGGCCGAACGATTAAAAAAATCGACAAAGAACGATAGTTCTTTTGCCTACACCTTGATTGTAACTATTTTGCGTATCAAGAAGCCACCAATAACTTGAAGGGTAATCATGACAGCGCAGAGTACTAAGCCCAAGGTCGTGGTGAACATAGGCATGATCATTTGTGGATCAAAAATGAAAAGCATTCCTGCTAAAAAGAATGGAATAAGAGTTACGATAAGGCCCTGAAATCTTCCCATTGCTGTCAGGGCTTGTATTTTTTTCTCGAGCTTTTGGCGTTCGCGAATAGTGAAAACGATATTATCAAAAGTCTGGCTTAGATCTCCACCAGTCTCTTTTAAGATATTAATCGCTGTAACCAGCATCTGGACGTCTGGTCGAGGTATTCTGACGCCCAAATCAATGAGCGCATCTTCAAAGCTTTGACCTAATTGCTGTTGAGACAAAACCTTTTGAAATTCAGCTCGTAATGGATTGCCCATGATTTCATTCACGCGCTCCATACTTTGCGCAACGTTCGTTCCGCTCTTGATACCGTTCGACATAATCGTAAGACCATCAACTAATTGATCAGTAAATTTATCACAGCGTTGCTCAAATAAAATTTTGACCATTACCAGCGGCAAAGACCAGCCAACCATTGTAACGACAGCTCCAACTATTAAACCAGCAATAACATTGGGGTAGGCGAGAACAAAAAATAGAGCTCCTAAGCCAAAGCTCATAAGAAGCATCAGCAGAGTAATTTTCTTTTCATCGACTTTGTCGGACATTAATTTTAAATATCGTATAACTTCAGCTTTTTTCCCCAAGCTCTTTTTGCTTAAGAAGTTAATTACGGGATCAGCGAAATTATAAACAAATAGAACTGTGCAGATCGCTATCAGTGGAATAAAAATAAAATCTTTGTACAAAAATGACATTTATTTTCCTTACCCAGTCTTCTTGACGACTTGAGTTTTTTGTCCAGCAGCCGCAGCTGCCCCATTTGGCACTGAATTTGGCTGAGCAGGCTTTTGCTCGTTCGAAAATAGATCTCGAGGAACGATAACACCCTTATCGCTTAGCTTTTGAAGAAACGTTGGAATGTAACCAGTCGCCTGGAACTGTCCTAAGATTTTTCTGTTTTTATCGTAACCAGTCTCTTTAAATTTAAAGATTTCACCTAATGAAATGGCATCGCCTTGGATGCCAGTCACTTCAGTAATACTTAGAATTTTTCGACTATGATCTGACATTCTTGAAACTTGAACAATCAAGTTAACGGCACTCGCGACTTGTTCTCTGATTGCGCGTGCAGGAAGATCCATGCCGGCCATCATACATAAAGTTTCAATTCTGGAGATACACTCTCTTGCGGTATTGGCGTGAGTTGTCGTCATAGAACCATCGTGACCAGTGTTCATCGCCTGAAGCATATCTAAAGCAGCGCCATCACGGCACTCTCCGACGATGATTCGATCTGGTCGCATACGAAGTGAGTTTTTAATGAGATCTCGAATTGAAATAGCATTTGCACCGTCGCCAGCGCCCGGACGTGTTTCAAGTCTAACAACATGTTCCTGTTGAAGTTGAAGCTCGGCTGCGTCTTCGACCGTAATAATTCGCTCGTTAGACGGAATAAAAGAAGACATCATGTTAAGCAAAGTTGTTTTACCGGAACCGGTACCACCACTTATGATAATATTGAGTCCGTTTTCGACGCAAATTTTTAAGAAGTTAATCATGTTCATGTTCATCGAACCGTAGTCGACATACTTTTCAGGTGATACGCCACCTTTTTGAAACTTACGTATAGTTAGCGAAGGTCCATCAATTGATAACGGTTCAATCACAGCATTCACACGACTTCCATCTTTAAGACGGGCATCAACGTAAGGAACCATGTTATTAATTTGTCGACCAAGTGGAGTCACGATTCGTTCAATAATTCTTCTTAAGTGATCATTTGAAGTAAATGTCGTTGTTGAAAGCTGAACTTTACCAGCTTTCTCGACGAAGATTTTCTTTGCGCCATTAACCATGATCTCGGAAACGGCTGGATCAGCTAACAGATCCTCTAAAGGTCCTAAGCCCAATGATTCTTCTAAAACTTCTTTAATTAATTTAGATCTTTCTTCACGAGGAGTCTCCGGAGCTTCACGGTCCATGATGACAGTGATGTCTCGCTTAACTCGGTCACGAAGTTCTAATTGTTTTGATTCATCACCTTTTGCTTCAGCAAGAAGTTTGTTAATATCAGAAGTTCTGATCAATTCATTGTGAACTCGTAATTTAAGCTGAGTTCTTGGATCTAACGAATTGTCATTGTCCGAGCGATTACCTGTAGAAGCAGTACTTGCTGCCGCCGGAGCCGCTACCTTAGGTTTATTTAAAGACTTCAATCTTTGTAAAGTACCGCCAGTTAGGCGTCTTACAACATCAGTATAGGCTGCAGAAACAGGAGCCTTCGGTGTGCTTAATACAAACGGCGTAAATCTTTGAATCGAAGTCGTAACAGTCACATCATCCTGAGGAATCGCGCCCATCACAGGCATCTGTAACTGAGAAGAAATTGCTTGCGAAGAGACTCCAGAATTTGAAGCTTTATTCACAACTAACTGAAACATATCACGTGGAAATGTTGCAGAAAGCATTTCGTTTAATAGACGTTGAGTCTGAGTAATCACCAAAATTTCCGGAGTCGTCACAACAATACAAGCTGTCGTTTCTTGTAGCATCGCCATTTGGAGTGCGCCCATATCATTTCCAAGATCAACGATGATAAACTGGAAGTGACGAGAAACGAAATCCATAGCTTTCATCAGGCCTTCAGGTGACACATCTAATTTTTCTTCTGGTCCACGAACAGCGCCCACGTATGCAAGCCCAGACGGATGCATCGTTACGAATTGAAGTGGATTGGCTTGCGCAAGTGAGCCAGGGAAATTTGCTAAGTCTTTTAAAATTTTCTGAGGTTTAATTCCCGTGATCACATTCTGATCGCCTACGGATTTAGAGTCTGCATCAATCAGCAAAACTTTTGCGCGTAGCTCGGCTAAAAAAGCACAAGCAAGATTCGCTGCAAACACACTTTTCCCAACGCCGCCTTTTCCGCCGACAACGCCAATTAAAGTGCAATTCGGATGTAATGCCATATTAGAGACTCCTCCAATTCATTTATCGGAAAAAACCTACATAAGGTGCACGAGATGTTAGTCTTGATATTGAAGCTGACGTCGACGTCAGCTTATTCTCGAAGTCGAAACTTCTTTTTGATTTGCTCTGAGCCCTGGCTGGCAGAGGTTTTAATAATAGGTGTAATGAACACGACAAACTGACTTTGGTCTCGCTGGAAGTCCTTTGAGGCGTAAAGGCTAATAATTGGATTAGCAGCGCCTCCTGGATTTCGATTAAAACCTGTCGAGCTTGAATTCTTAATCAAACCACCCACTGCGGCACTTTGTTTATCACGAACAGTTAGAAGTGAAGTGATCTGATTTTCAGCTGTAATCGGTGCTCCGCCTGCAACTGTTCCGAGCATCGTAGAAATAGAAAATGCCATATCTAGCTGAACCGAACCTGACTTATCACCCATGATTGTAGGTGTAATAGATGCAGATATTCCAACTTCAGCGAATGCAGTCCCTTGAGTTTGGTTTGCTCCGAGTACGGTGTAAGGCTGCTTTGTTAACTGTTTGATCTCACCCTTTTTTGACTCTTGAACAATCAAGCTTGTGCTCTCTAATACACGGGCATAGCCGTGGGTTTTTGCCCAATTTAGTTTGGGAATCAAGTTATTAATCGTTCCTGTGATTGCAGAAACAATAGAATTTCCAGATTCACCAGCAGAAAATTTTACTCCGCTGCCATCTTCAATACCTGGACGCCATTCAAACTTGAAAGACTTCGAATAATCTTTCTTAAGTTCAACATAGTGAATAACCATCTGAACCATTTTCGCAGGAGCAGCAGGAGCTTCAGGTTTTACAGTAATAAGATTGATTACGCCATCATTTGCAGGCTTACGTTTTTTGATAACGCCTTTTTCTTCAGCGGCATCAACTATCACATCTGGCATATAAGTTTTTGCAATAATCTCTGCACGACCTTTTTCGTCTTCAGAGTTTGCATAACCTTGTAGAATAATTTTATCGTTAATTGCGCGGACTTCGATATCAGGATTATTGATGTCTCTTACTATATACTCAGTAATTTTTTTCAATGCTAATGGGCTTAGTGTTACAAGTGTAGCAGCTTGGTCACCAAACTGTTGAACTACGCTATAGATTCGGCTCATGTCTTTTGGTAATAGAACCTGTCCGTCGACCACGATACGGTTGTTAACCACTTTGATATTAATACCTTCAACATCACCTAGCAGCGCGCGCATTTCATTTGCAACACCGTCCAAGCGACTTTTCTTAACTGACACATTGTATTCAGCTACGACCTTTTTAGTTTTTGCATCAATGATCGTAAGAACAGTACTGCCTTCTTTTTTAGGAGAAAATCTTAAAACATTTAATTCTCTAGAGATAGAAGCTTTTACGTACTCGCGAAAAGTTCCACCAAAATCAACGCCAGCAGGTAAAGGTGGGAGTTTGACATCTTGATCGATACCAACAGTTAAAGTTAGAAATTGTCTTGATCTAAAATCATCAGCCGTTGTGATGTCTTGCATGTCTGTCGGAGTT
This sequence comes from Bdellovibrionales bacterium, assembly GCA_031428555.1. GTDB lineage: Bacteria > Bdellovibrionota > Bdellovibrionia > Bdellovibrionales > Bdellovibrionaceae. The sequence continues at coordinate 4,802 of JANPPO010000370.1, forward strand.
TCTTGCGCATGCAATGGCACCGCAAAGCTGCAGGCCATGAACAAGCATGTGATAAAATAAGTTGAACGCATCATTTCCCCCGAAAAAACCAAAAACCGTTACAAACTCTTAAAACCGCTCTTAGGTGCTTGTCTTGGTGGAGGCACATTGCCTCTTGGTCCACCTACAGCCGGAGCTGTAAAGCCAGGAACTACTGCTCCAACTGGAGCTGCATACCCACCTTGTTGTCCTAAAAGTGACTCTGCCGTTGAACTCGGAATTCTTAAATTGTTCATGCGATCGTTTGGGTTTCTCAATGTGAAAAAGAGATTCCCTGGCGATGTCGCAAGTAAGAAAATAAGATCCTGAGCCTCTTTAGGCGAAGCCTCTATAGTAACTGTACTATATCGTGTATCACCTGTGAGAGAGGTTTGAGTCACATTTTTGCCAGAAGCATCTAATTCCATTAGGCGTGGAATGTTGTTTACAACTGAGACACCCGTCGCAAGGATTGGAATATCCTGCATGAGGATCACAGCTTCACGTCTCTGATTTTGGCCTTTGCCCACATCAACAGTTGCAATGATATCGACGCGATCACCTGGGCGAATAAGCTTTGCAACACCACGGATTTCATCAACAGGAACAGTCACAGCTCTTTTATTCGGAGCAACTTGAAGTGAAATTCCCGTATCTGGTCCCGGAGTAAAAAGCATATTCTTCATAATCAGCTGGCCCTTTTTCACAGGGACTGCAGCAACGTGACCGATAATTTCATCCGGAATCGAAACTGTATCTGGATAAACATAGTTCGCAGGAATTTCTACAGTCTCAAGCATCGTGTCGTAGATTGTCGACATCTCTGGAATGTCTTCTTTCGCACGAACAATTGTTTTCTTTGCACCTAAGTTTTTATCAAGCTCTTTTTTCTTTTCTTGCGAGTAAGAATAAATTAAAAACACGGCGAAAAGGGCAGCGCCGATGCTTAGCCATAAATTTCTTGATTCATTACCCATACGTACCCCTTAAATAAGCCTAGTTGGTGTCCCCACACTGGGCGTTTATACAAATTCCATATACTGATTTAATCCAAATTTGAGAGACCGAAATATTTTCGTTTCGAACAGCTTCGTTCAAGCCTCTTACAGTTTCATTGTGCAAAGTACGAGCATTCGGCTCATTTGAGGGACCTCGTACAGAAAGATCGACACCGTTTTTGGAGTCGTCTCCACCGAAGCCTGCAGTGAATGCGATTGGGCGAACGGGCGCAATCCAATCTATTTTGTCGTCGGCGCCTTTATTTTCGAAGATTATGCCGCTATAGCGGTAGCCGGTAATGCTAAAGCTATTGGGTGCATCGTAAGTACGATGGTAATTCAAGTTAGCTCTGTGTCTCATTGTTTCAAAGGTATAATTTCGGGCAGCTATACTGTGTAAAATTCCAGAATGAACCGCGCCAAAAAAACCTAAGCTAAAATTTATTAAAAGCATATAAATGAATAAAGTAGGAATCAGTTCTAGAACTGCCATGCCTTTTTCATTTTTAAATAATGATTTTCGTTTTTGTTTCAGCATCCAGTATCCTCCATGGGGAAAGACGCACTGACTGCATTTCCAGCGATAGAGTTATACTTAGTATCTAAACTTAAAATTCGTTGATAGCGACTACGAATTAAGTCCATGCATTCTTTTTGACTTGGTTCGCGAAAAAGCATTGATCCAATCGTAAGAGAAAAACCATTTCCAGTTTCACTTTCAATTTTACCCAATAGACCTAAATTCATACTTAAAATTTTAGCTTCTAGATTTAAGCGGACGCCAGCAGCCGGAACGTAAAAGTTATTTCCAATGGGTGCAGTCCTTCTATATTCATCGTAAAAATCGCCCGGATTTTCTCCTAAGCGCATGTCTTTGATTGTAACGTTAAACCAACCATTTTTAAGCAGAGTATTTAAAATACGATTATTAACCAAAGAATCTACTTTGGATTGAGCGCGTCCTCTTTGGGTTTCAAAATCTTTATGTGAAGGAACCGCAGCACGGGTAGCTGAATAAGAAATGTACTGAACAACTTCAATTATTGTAAAAGAAAAGCACATAGCGAAAAGGAAAGCCGTGAACATACAGGAAAGGATAAAAGAAAAAATAAAGTCTGTTGTGACCATTCCTGAGTTTGATAAAAAAGGATTCGAAGATTTATTCATCATTATTTAGGATCCAATGTTCTCATTCGGTCTAGATGGTTAGGGTGGACATTGTTAGTTCCCGGCCAGTTACCATATTCGGCCATCTGGGCAACGCCTGCCCAAATTACGTTCGTAACGTTGCTGAAAGTTTTGGTGTCTTTGAAATACTTCAAAGTAGCACCGAGCAACCCAACAGAAATG
>JANPPO010000371.1:0-20135 GCA_031428555.1 Bdellovibrionales bacterium
CTTCTTGAAGTTAAAAACCAAGAGGTTGAGCTTGCCTCAAGATCAGTTGAAGAAAAAGCCGAACAGCTTTCTCTTATTTCGAAGTACAAGTCTGAATTCTTGGCGAATATGTCACACGAACTTAGAACTCCACTTAACAGCTTGTTGATTCTTTCTAAGACGTTAGAAGAAAATAAAGAGAAGAACTTAAATCCTGAACAGGTTAAGTTTGCCAGCACGATTAACTCTGCCGGCCAAGATCTCTTAGCGTTGATTAACGAAATTCTTGATCTTTCTAAAGTTGAAGCAGGAAAAATGCCTGTGGATCCACGCGAAATTAAATTGCCTCAAGTAAAAGAATACTTAGAGCAAACTTTCCGTCCGATCGCTCAGCATAAGAACTTGGATTTCAAGCTATATGCAGCTCCGGATTCTCCAAAATCAATGTTTACCGATGAAAATCGTTTACAGCAGATCTTAAAGAATCTTTTATCGAATGCATTTAAGTTCACTGAAAGCGGCGGCGTAGTCTTGAGCGTAGGCCCTGCAAAGAAAGATAAAATTTATAATTCTGAAACTCTGAAGCAAGCAAAGAGCGTGATTGCGTTCTCTGTTAAAGATACAGGTATCGGAATACCTGCAGACAAGCAGAAACTTATCTTCGAGGCCTTCCAACAAGCAGACGGAACGACAAGTCGTAAATACGGTGGTACGGGCTTGGGTCTTACAATCAGTCGTGAAATTGCACGCCTCTTAGGTGGTGTGATTGAGGTTGAAAGTATCCCTGGCGAAGGAAGTACATTTACCCTTTACTTACCGCAAAATTATTCAGAGCAAGATACTCCAAGAGTTTCTTCTCCTAACCAGGAAACAGTCTTTCCAGCCCTTCCGAAAGATGCGGACTTTACAGGGAAAAAGATCCTGGTTGTGGATGATGACATGAGGAATATTTTTGCTATCACAAGCGTTCTTGAAAGAAACGGAATGCTCGTGAGCTACGCTGAAAATGGAATTGTTGCGTTGAAGAGCTTAAAAGATAATCCTGATTATGATCTCGTGTTGATGGATACGATGATGCCAGAGATGGATGGACTTCAAGCAATGCGAGAAATACGTAAAATGCCTGAGCATTCAAATCTCCCTATAATCTCTCTCACTGCGAAAGCAATGAAAGGCGATAGAGAACAATGTATCGAGGCAGGTGCTTCAGATTATATTACAAAACCAGTTGATCCAGCTAACTTGTTAGCGGTGATGCATTTGTGGCTAAGTCGAGCAACCGTATTACAGCAAATACAAACTGAGGTTTAATTGAGAAAGATCAACATTCTGTTGGTTGATGACCGAGCCGAGGGCCTTGTAACACTAGAAGCAGTCTTAAATAGCCCAGAATATAATCTGGTAAAGGCTGCTTCCGGACAAGAAGCCCTTGCCCACGTCTTAACTAAAGATTTTGCAGTTATTTTGATGGACGTCCAGATGCCTGAAATGGACGGTTTCGAAACTGCGTCCATTATCAAGCAGCGCGAAAAATCAAGAAATACTCCGATTATCTTTATGACTGCAAACAGTAAAGCTGACCATTATGTTTCGATCGGTTATTCGGTTGGCGCTGTTGATTATATTTTAAAACCTTTTGATCCACATATTTTGAAATCTAAAGTAGCCGTGTTTGTTGATCTCTACAAAAAGAACTCTCAACTTCAGGACCAAACTGAATTTTTAAGAGACATCGAACGTCGCGACCGACTGCGAACACTTCGTGAGCTTGAAATGGAAGGACGCAGACGTTATCAAAATTTAGCGGATGCGATTCCTCAGATTATTTTTCGCGCAAGTCCCGTTGGCGACATCGATTATTTCAATCAGTACTGGCTTCAGTACACTGGAAAATCAATCGAAGAGAGTTCTGGAAAACTTTGGAAGAATGTCGTTCATCCAAAAGACTATCCGTGCATTGAAGAAAATTGGAAATCTCACAAGCTAAGCCAAAAAGGTTTCGAGTGCGAATGTCGACTCAGACAAACTCGCACTGGGGAATTTAGATGGCATCTTTTAAGAGTTGTCCCTGAATTTAATCTAACTGAACTTGTTGGCTGGATTGGCGTCATTACTGATATTCAAGATCAAAAAGCCGTTCAGCAAGAATTACTTTTAGCTAAAACTTTGGCAGATGCTGCTAGTGAAACCAAAAGTCGATTTCTAGCAAACATGAGTCACGAAATCAGGACCCCATTAGGAGTCATCTTAGGTTTTTCTGAATTGTTAATGGATCCGAAAAGTAGTCATCAGGAAAAATTGGAATCAATGGGGATCATCCGTCGTAATGGTCAGCAGCTATCAAAAATTATCGATGAAATTTTGGACCTGTCAAAAGTTGAAGCTGGCAAAATGGATGTCGATAAAACTGATATTTCTGTTCTCGATTTATTTGAAGGCATTAAGGCCTTCATGAATCTTCCCGCAAAGGAAAAGGGCCTAGAATTAGAATTCCATGTTGATGGAAAAATCCCGACTAAGATTCACTCGAGTTCGATTCGACTTCAGCAAATTTTAGTTAACCTAATAGGAAATGGAATCAAGTTTAGTCCTAAAGGAAAAATCAGCGTAACACTTTCTCATACTCAACTTTCTGAAACTGAAGAGCCAAGACTTTGCGTAAAAGTTAAAGACTCTGGCCCTGGCTTAACTTGGGCGCAGATTGAACAGCTTTTTCAACCATTTACTCAAGTTGATACTTCGATGACTCGAAAACATGGTGGCACTGGACTGGGTTTGGCTCTGTCTCGAACTTTAGCCCGTGCGATGGGTGGAGATCTTACTGTTAGCGAAAGCAATCCGGGTGAGGGTTGTGAATTCGTATTAAGTGTTGCAACTGGTTCGCTTGAAAAAGTTCCTTTCGTCGACAGCTTAGAGCCTCAAAAAAAGCCTCTTGAAAAGCAGGAAGAAAAGAAAACTTTAGTTCTCAAAGGTCTTAACATTCTTCTTGTTGAAGATTCGCCGGATAATCAATTCTTAGTAAAACGCTTTCTGACGATGGAAGGCGCAACTGTTGATATCGCAAATAACGGTGTCGAGGGTGTTAGTAAGGCCCGGGCCGGCGAACATGATATAGTTCTTATGGACATTCAAATGCCTGAACTAGATGGCTACGGCGCGATTACGCAGCTTCGTCAGGGTGGATACAAAAAACCGATCGTCGCCTTAACTGCTCACGGTATGATGGAAGAACGTCAGCGTTGTTTAGATATTGGTTCGAATGATCACTTAACTAAGCCCGTGAATCGCGTCGCTTTGATTAAACGGATCCACGAACTTTCGGAAGAAGCTAAGCTTCAGCAACCGGAAGCTAAACTTCCGCAACCCGAAGCTTAGCTACAATAAATCACAAAATATGCTTCAAACTGATGAAGCATATTTATCCTAGAAAATTTCTGACAATACCCGTCCCGATGATTTCGCTGGTGGAACCTGTCCCAATATAAAAGATAGTGTTGGCGCAATATCAATGATCTCTGCGCTTTCAGCATAGACCCCGGCCTTGGTTCTTCCACCATAAATTACAAGTGGAACATAGCGGTCATAGGAATAACCTGTCGTGTGGGTCACAAGGTTTTCATCCTTATCCATATAAAAAGGTTGTGGAATGATGACGACATCACCACTTAATTTTCGAACGAATTGATTCGTAATTTGAGTTTTAAAGACCGGATGGATCTGAATTCCTTTTTCAAATTCAGTGGCAGTGAAAACTTCAGCAACTCCGGCTAAAGTTTTAGCTTCGGCCTTAATTTCCTGCTCGACGGCTTCTATGGAAGCTTTGCGATCTGCTAATGCATCTGGATTAATATAGTAATTCATTGAAGTGCCAGCGCTGATCCATGCTGAGGACGGCTTGCCAAATTTTTTATTTAATCTTGTTGCGAGTTTTTTATAAAATTCAAGATCATCAATTTTACCCGAGCTTTGCTTCGTTACTTGAAGCTGTTCGACTGTTGGTGGAATTCCGTGATCACCAGTTAATACGACTACGACATCTTTTAAGGAACCTAGTTTGAGTGATATAGCTGAAAGCAATTTGGAGATTTCTTTATCTTCAGAGATGGCAACTGCCTCTACTTCAGGAGAGAAAGGCCCATAAGCGTGACCCGCGATATCATGAGATGAGAAGCTAAGTGCCAGGATATCAGTCGCTTCATCCTTTCCTAAATTCTCGGAATCCAAAGCTTTTAAAGCCAGTTGCGATGTCCACTCTATACCGGTTGGACCTTTCATAAGTTTAGTAACTTCGATTTTCGTTCTGGCAGGTGATTTTAGATTACTGGCATTAACTTCTTCGACCCATTTTGGAATTTGCGGAGCGTAGTAAGTGCTTGTTTGCCAGCCGTTATTGCCATACCAAAAAGCATAATCTGCCTGGTGCCCGCCCAACATAACGGCTGATCGATCTTTGACCGCCATTGCAATGACTTTTGATTTTTTACTAATCGTTTTAAGTTCGTCACCAATTGTTGAAGTCGTTAGGTTCCGAGGCGAAACTCCATCTTTACTGTCTTCAACGCAGCCTACTCTGCGCTTTTGTGCACGATCGTACCAACCATTTATCGGGATCCCAATATTTGCAGGATACCCACCCGTCGAGATCATTGCGTGACCAGGACAAGTCATAGCGGCCATGATTTTATATTCTGCTAACGGAAAGTAAGCACCTTTAGAAAGCAGAAATTGAAAACCACCGGGCTTTTTTTCAGTACCTGCTGGTAAAAACTTTTTTTCAAGCCGAGTAAACGTATCTGCACGGAATTGATCGACAACAATCATAACAACTAATTTAGGTTTCGCTTTATGTTGCTCGAATGAGATTGCTGCTGTTGAAAGAGTAGAAACGAACGTGATAGCGGAAAGAATCAAAGTTTTCATAGGCGTATTTTATTGAAATTGAGGCCCAAGACAACCCAAAAGGCTGCCTTAACTTAAATCTAAAAATTGATGGTGAATATTAGTAAATCTTTTTACGTTGGCTTGAAGGAAGAATGCGGAGCATCTCGCGGTACTTTGCAACAGTACGACGAGCGATATCAACGCCGTCTTTCTTAAGCATTTCAGCAATTTTCTGATCAGAAAGAGGATTTTTAACATCTTCTTTTGCGATTAAGTCCTTGATTTTCAATTTCACTGATTCAGAAGCAAGTGCGTCTCCGCCGTCGGTGGCACTGATTCCAGAGTTGAAAAAATATTTTAATTCGTAAATTCCTTGAGGCGAATGCATATACTTCGAAGTTGTCACACGCGATACCGTTGATTCATGCATCCCGATGTCACTTGCGATATCACGTAAGACCATTGGCTTTAAAAAGCCTGCGCCTCTTTCGAAGAAATCACGCTGGCGCTTTACAATGGCGTCAGCCACTTTATAAATCGTCCGCTGTCTTTGGTGAATCGACTTAATAAGCCAAACCGCAGATTTTAATTTTTCTTGAATATAGTCGGTCTCTTGCTTGTTAGCGCCGCCGCCCTTAAGCATATTCTTATAAAAATTCGATATTTTTAATCGAGGCAACCCGTCTTCGTTTAATGACACAACGAAGTCATCCCCAACTTTATACACATACACGTCTGGCGTTACGTAGTGAGTATCATTTTCGTGATAAGCACGTCCTGGCTTTGGTTCCATAGCATAGATGATTTTGCAGATCTCGACGATCTCGCGAACATCTTTGCCCATGGTTTTAGCCATCGCTTCGTAATTTCTTTTTTCTAAATCTTTGATGTGGTTCTGGATGATGTTAACTAAATCAGTTGTGTCTTCTTCTAAATGTTTAGCTTGAATGATTAGGCATTCTTTTAAATCACGCGCGCCAACGCCTGGTGGATCAAATTCCTGAATCATCATCAAAGAATCCTCAAGATCTTCCATAGGAATTTCTTCCTCTTTGGCAATTTCTTCAAGAGGAGTTTTAATATAACCGTCGTCATCGATATACGCCAGCAACGCATCTGCCGCTTTTTCTTCATGCTCAGAAAAGCCGTTCATTTTTATTTGCCAGTAGAGGTAATCGTGAAGACTTTGAGTCGTCGTCATCACGTTTTCGTAGTTCATGATCTCTTCGTTACCTGAAGAAAAATCTTTTGGAGGCTTTTGGTTTTGCTCGAAATAAGATTCCCATTCGAACTCGTCCTGCTTTTGTGGATCTTGCGCATTTGATTGATTTTCAACTGGGCCTTCAACATCAGCAGCAGCTTCTTTAGTTCTTCTAAGGTCTTCTTCTTTTAAATCGTGAGTTTCTTCGAGGATTGGATTTTCTTCTAATTCAGAGTGAACAGCGGACTCAAGTTCAAGGCGTGACATTTGCAAAAGCTTGATCGCCTGCTGCAACTGCGGCGTGATCACAAGATTTTGACTGAGATTCATACTTTGTTTTAATGCCATCTTACCACTTTATTTTTGTTCTTTACCTATTGTTTGGTACCTAAACCGCGCGCAGCTTACAACCTGAAATTTTCACCTAAATAGAACTTCTTAGCTACATCAGATTGGGCTATTTCATCAGCCTTTCCGCTAACTTGGATCTTCCCATCCTTCAATATATAAGCATAATCACAAATGCCTAAAGTCTCACGCACGTTGTGGTCCGTAATCAAAACACCTAGACCTTTAGCCTTCAATTCGCGAATGATATTTTGGATATCAGCAACGGCTATAGGATCAATACCTGCGAAAGGCTCGTCCAGCAAGAGGAACTGCGGCTCGCAAGCTAATGCTCGGGCAATTTCAACGCGTCGTCTTTCACCACCCGATAATGCAAAACCAAAACTGTCTCTGATATGTGCGATACGGAATTCGTGAAGTAAGTTTTCAAGCATCTCTGATTTTTTAGCACCTTCATATCCGTGGGCTTCCAGTGCCACTAAGATATTATCAGACACCGAAAGCTTTCGAAAAATGCTCGGTTCTTGAGCAAGATAACTAAGCCCCACGCGGGCTCTCTTATACATAGGTAAATCTGTGATGTCTTTTTGATCGAGCCAAATGTGACCGCTATCTGGCTTAATAAGACCCACAACCATATAGAATGAAGTGGTCTTACCCGCACCATTCGGACCGAGTAAACCAACAACTTGGCCCGATTCGATATGAAAATTAGCGGCGTCAACGACAACTCTTTTTTTGAAGGCCTTCGAAATGCTTTCGATTTTGAGCAGACTCATTTATTTCCTACATTCCTTCTTGGCTTTTTAATTTTACTTTTTCGACTTTAACCTTTTTTCCGTCTTCTAGAAAAACGATTTGTTCACCTGAGAGCTCATCCTCGCCCTGATAAAGACGCGGTTGGCCAGAAAAAGTGAATTGTCGGGTCTTAAAATCAACTCGTAAATTCTCACTGACTGCACGCCGAGTGTCATCTTTCAATTCCACTTTTCCGCTAAGATCCAGATACTCGAATAATTTGGTTTTTTCGCTGTAGGCGAAGGTTGCTTTAGAACTCGTCATTGTCATCGGCGCATACTGAATTGTCACTCCGCCAGCAAATTGCGCAGTTTGTGATAATGAAGACAGTTCGACGCTTTCGCTTTTAAACTTAATCGTTTTCGAATCGGAAATTACATTTTCTCCGGATACGTTTTTATCTAAATACATTTTTTGAGTGGTAACCGGAATTCTCATGCCGGTGCCTTTAAGAAACAGGGACCGACGCTTTCCCAACATGGGACCTTTTACTTCGACTATGCTTGTACAAAAAATCAGGCGATTCACTGAATCGTATTCAACGTACGGAGCTGTGAAAACATAACCATTTGAAGTTTCGATTTGAACTTCGCCATCGATTTTCATGTCTTTTGATTTCGTATCGATTTTGCCTTTAAGGCCCTTTAAAACAATACTTTGTTTTTCTTCGTTATAAAAAATGATTCGAACATTTTCCAAATCCCACATCGGACTATTTTGATAACTCTGGGCATTCTGGGAAAAGAGTTCCCAGTCGCGGGTGCCTTGTTGGCTTTCGACTAAGTGAACACCCTGCATTTTTTGCTGGATTTGATCTTTTTGCGGAGCAGTTCCTGCTGCCTGAGCGGTTGCCGCAGCTGCCGGCGCTTCGGTCGGCTTATCCGTTTGCTTTGGAAATAGGATCAGGATTTCGAATCCTATCAAGAGCACTATAAAAATAATTAAAAAAGGACGTATCACTCATTTGGACTTTCGCTGTCTTTTTTCATAACAGCAAAGTTAATTTCTCCGGCGCCAGCTGCTGACACGGTGTACATTACTTTTTTAACTGAAAGATACTCGATATCCTTGTCAGCTTGCAGAGTCACTTTACGCCATTCATTCGGATCTTCAGTCGGAGCGGGCTCGGTTCCAATGATATTTTGGATACGAGTTCTTAATTTGCCATCATATTCAGCTTTTTTCGTCTGCAATAACAAAAGGAGCTCTTGCTGTAATCTTGGCAAAATCCAGTCTTTAGAAGCCAGAACCTCTTCCATAGTCGCAACTTGGACTTTTTCAACGTAAACGTTGCCCTTTGCAATCGTCACGACTGCGGCAGGTCTTAAATCTTTTGTTTCTTGAGCCTGAGGAAGACTAACTGCCTCTGGATTAATCAAAATAATCGGATTTGAATTGTACGCCTGTAAAAGAAAGATGACCAGAACCGTAAACATATCAACCATCGCAGTGAGCGATAGAATTGCTGTTACAGAACGCTTACCTTTGCGTTTACCTAAAATATTATGGTAGCGAAATCTTTCGCCAGGTTTACGAATAGCCATTACGGATTCCCCGTTGCTAAGCTAATTTTTGGGAAACCAGCTTTTAAAATTACGTCCATTGAGTAAATCATTCTTTCGTAAGGAAGCTCGTCTGCTACTGCTAATGCAGCATCAATTTTATCTGGATAAAGTTGTTTTGCTTTTAGAAGCTCAGAAGTAAGACCTGCATCATCAAATTCAGTTCCTGCATTTGGTAGCGAGATCACCTGACGACCGAAAGTAATCACATAACCTGCTTGTTTCACATCAACACGAAGAACTATATCAGCATTCGGCGGCGGAACTGGAGGTGGATCATTCGGATCTTTCTGAGCATAGAAGGAGGTGCCCATCTGGATCATATTAATCTGTACCCAAACCGCAGAGATCAGCAGAAACGTGATGAGAACACTCATCAAGTCGATGAACGGGACTAGATTCAGATCTATATTTACTTTGCGACCGCGCGAGCCGCCACCCGATTCAATATCTGCCATAACTCACCTCTAATCGCGAATTTTATCTCTGTTAGCTACAACAAGATTCAAAAGCGACATGCTTGTCTCTAAAATTTCGTTTTCAACTTTTTGAATTCTGTGCTGGAACCAACCGTAAGAAACGATTGCGAGTAGAGCAACTAGAAGACCGAAAGCCGTACAATTTAATGCGTGGGAAATACCAGCAGAAAGTAATTCTGCTTTTTTATCATTTGCTGCAGCAGAAACCGCACCGAAAGATATAATCATACCCGCAATTGTTCCAAGTAGTCCTGAAAGAACTGAAACGTTTCCGAAAACTGCTAAGAAAGAAGTGTAACCTTCTAACTTTGGCATTTCTCTTAAGAACGCGGCATCCATTGCAACTTGAACTTCTTCATCCGGGCGTTTATTCATCGCCTGGATCAAACCTGATTTTACTGTGTTAGTTAAAGGTGCAGGGCGAGAATCACAAAGCGAGATCGCTTGTCTGATATCACCAGCTACAACCAGTCTATAAATTTGATCTGTGAATTCTTTTTTATCGATCGACATAGCTCTGATCTTTGTGAATCTTTCTACGACGATAATAAGCGTTAAGATTCCAAACACTGCGATAAGATACATGATCGGTCCGCCCTCTTGAAAGGCTCGGGCGATGCTGAAAGATGTATCCACTGCTGCTGCTGTGGTTTCTGTGGTTGTTGGGTTCATGATGCAATTCCTCCTAATTTCATTTCTATTTTAAAAATTAATTCGCTGGCTTTAACAAGAATGGATAAGTCACTTCACCAACTAAACCAGTTGGTGGCTCTGGAAACTGCCATGTTCCCAAACGACCGCGGATACATTCTTCAACGGACTTATTATTAAGTGTAGAACTCACAACTCTTACGTTTTGTGCCGCTCCACGCTCGACGATATCCCATTTTAAAACTACTTTTCCACTGAGCTCTGCCCGTTTAGCGCGATCGAGTTTGTTCAATTCACGACTATAACAAGCTTGAATCTGATTTATATGAGCCATCACAACTCGGCGAACGGCGTCTCTGTCGATGGTGCCTACGAAATTTTCTTCTGCTCCACCGGGTTCGATCGCAACGGAAGTCTTATCACCGAAGCCTTCAGCGCTTCCGTAAGCAGACATGCCTGATCCCCGACCCTTTGTTCCAACACCTTGGATACCTTGAATCGAAATTCCTTTTCCACTTGCGCCACTCTCTTTAAATTTAGAACCGATGTCTTCACCAGGACGATTTTCGCCCATGCCGACTCCACCGGTTTGTTCTGCAGCTGTTCCTAAGACACCACCAGCGCCAGAGTACGCTTGGTCTAATTGTTTACGAATTCCACCGCCACCGAAAGCGCTGAACAATCCAACTTTAGTGACATCTTTGACTTGAGAATTTGCGTTAGCACCTTCTTTTTGTCCGACCTTTACAGCTCCGCCCTGTTTTACAGAACCGAATTTTTTATTATTTTTTTGAACATTAGGATTTGGTGCTAGCTCTGCTGCTCTTCCGGCTCTCTGATTTCGTTGAGCTGGTGCAACCTGGGCCTTCCCTTTTTTCTGTTGAGATTGATCCTTGTCCGCAACTTGAACTTTCAGTGGTTCAACTTTTGGCGGCGGAGGTGGAACAACTTTCACTTCTTCAGGTGGTGGCTTTTGCTCGACAGGAAACACGACCGGCGGAGGTGGAGGTTTATTATCAAACACAACTTGAGCTTTTCGGGTGAGATCTTCCTCTTCCTCGAGCGGTGCGACTGGCGCCATTGTTGAGACACCTAAGTAAAGTAGGGTCACGATAGCAAGTGCGATCAACATTGCCATGAATTCACCAGATGAAAGCATCATTGGCGGAATTAAGGCAACTATGGGCGACAGGGGAACATATCGGATCACAAGCTGTATTTTACTATTAGGAAGTTCTAAATAAATAATTTCATTTTGTTCAAGTTTAATCGAATTAATATTACCGCTATTCTGAATTCTTCCATTTTGAACTAAATTTAATAGATCAAACTTATGATCGAGAGTAACGAGTTCTCCCTTAGTATCAGAAGGGAAGAAGACTTTTGCACCTTGGCTCAATTCAACTAATTTAAAACCATTTGGCAAAATCCCTTTGGGTAATGCCACAGTAAATTCTGTATCGATGTTAACTTGAATCACACCTTTTTTGCGGTAGTGAAACGCCTGGATAATGCGGTCATCCCAGCAAACTAAGATTTCGACTGAAGCACCTTTGTGCGGCTTCAAATACTTTCTTAAATCTCCAACCTGTGAAGGTGGAGCAAAAGTCTTTCTCGATTTTTTCTTAGAAGTTGTTTTTGATTCCTTAATATGAGGCTTATTGCTAACTGGCGCAGGAGCCTGAGTAACAATAGTCTTATCAAGCGGAACCGAAGTCTTCTTAGCTGTCGTCTCTGGTTGCTTTAATGGAATCGAAACTTTTGAATCCGATTCTGGAATCATACTGTAATCAGGAATTTTTGGAGTCGGCGTGGCCGTCGGTGGAGTTGTCGGCTTCATGGAAGACGCAGAAGAAACCGGAGACTTAGGTTTCGGAATTCCAGAAAAGAACACAATCTTATACTGACCTAATTGAAGCTCATCATTTGATTCTAATTTTTCATCTAAAATACGCTGACCGTTTTTTATAGTTCCATATTCAGAACCAAGATCACAAACATAGTAGCCATCATCCCGCAATTCGATCATACAATGAATCGGTGAAACTTCTGGATCATCAAGATCTAACTGCACATCAGCCTGGTGACCAATCACAATTTGCTCGAGATCGAACTGCTTAACTTCTTTAAGCTGATGCCCTTTGAAAACTCTTAAGATAGCTGGTGATTTCAATTCGCACCCCGGATACGTTGCAAATCTTCAGTCGTTCTTCTCATCTCGGGAATAAAATTTTCGCGAAGTTTGATTAAGCGACCATAGTTGAAATTCTTTTTTTGAAATAAATAGAAAAGTTCCGGCTTTTGCGTTGATCCTTCAACTAACTCATCTTCGAAATTAAGAGTAGCGCGTCGTTCACGTGAAGATGCTGCAGCACCGCCATCTTGGGCGAAAGAAAATGAAAAACTTAAAAGTATTGAAAGCATTGCAACAAAACGTACCACGATAACTCCCACTCCCTATTTTAATGATTTTGCTTTATTTTCCAATTCAGAAATTCTTTTTCTTACTTCAGGACTAGGACCCATGAATCGAATCTTGTTGAGAACCTCTAGACCTTGGGCCGGTTTGCCCAAATGATCTACTAGCAAAATCGCATAATTCAATAAGACTCCAGAGTTTTGTGGCTGCAAATCAGCTGAACGTTTTAACTGTGCTTCAGCCGCAGGAAACTTACCCAAAGCCATCAAAGTAACTCCGTAATTATTCAAAGTTCTCCAGTCACGCTGGCCTTTTTCTACTGCTATTTCCAAAGCCACTTGTGCTTTGTTGTAGTCCTTAACTTGTGCGTAATAAGCACCCACATTTGCTGCTGCAATTGGGTTAAATGGATCAACTTTTAAAGCTTGGCGATAAGCTTTAACAGCATCTGTGTCCTCTTTTGCCGCTTGAAGAACAATTCCCAAGTTCGAATAGAGCATCGAGATCTGTTCATGAGAAGCAATCGCTTTGTTCAACATGGCCTTTGCCGCGTTAAGCTCGCCTCGTTTAAAATGATAAAGTGCCAGAGCATTTAACGCCTTCGGATCTTGCGGAGCTTGAATCAATACCTGACGTGCCGAAATAGCAATCTGACGGTCATCTTGATTTTGAATAGCTTGATCAAGCTCGGACTGAACTTTATTTTTAGATTTTTCTTCAGCTGGAGTATCAACCGGAGGCAATGGCTGAGGCGACATCTCACGCTTTTTAGGCGCTTCGCCTAAATCGACTAAACCTTCTTCGGGTGCCGACTTAGAATAGCCAGTCTTATTATCCGAAGAAGATGCGCACCCAGCTAAAGCTAATAGAATTAAAAGATAATAAGGCTTCACGGAACACTCCACTTCACGAGTCTTGATTCAAATGTTGATTCATCGTTGGAATAATAAGTATTGGGCTCGATCGCGTTCATATACTTATAGGCTTGATTATATTCGCTTGTGTAAACTTCAAGCTCTTGCCCACGGGAAACTGCAAGCTTGTAACTTTCACGAGCCTTCTGCTTAAAAGGATCAGCAATTTTTGCAATTCCCTCTTTATACATGCCGGATTCTTGCTCAGATAAACCTTTTGGTAAAGGTGCTCTGATAATAGCTGTATACATGTGATCATTTGCTTCACCCAATAACTCTAGAGCAGAAACAATTTGTTCAGCAGAATTCATCTGCACAACATTTGTTAATTCTTTTGTTAACTTATTAAGCAGCTCAATTTTCTTTTCTACCGCTTTTTTCTGCTTTGCAGGATCAAGCGGAAGGCTAACAGACTTAAATTCTTTTGCCGTTTTCTGAGCTTCATCAATCTTGAATATCGCAGCATACTTAGCAGAAACCGGATTTTGCGTTCGTCGGTAAAGACTTTGTAAACGCTTCGTATACTTTTCTGACTCATCAGGTTTTGAGCGCTTAAGTAATTGGCTTAGTTGATAAAAGGATTCAGCAATTTTCTTTTGATCGGAACCGCCGCGATTGATATATGATTCGTAATTTTCAATCGCCATTGTTCGACGATTTGCTTTTCGAGCAATGTCAGCAACTGTAAAGTAAGTTTCTCGAACCTCAGACTTCTTAGGAGCCAATTCGATATACTCATTGTACGCCTTAAGAGCTTCATCGTTTCGACCCAAAGTTTCGCACATAACACCAATATTAAAATGGTAATTCGGAATGAGAGGATCTTTGGGCGATTCTTTAATGGCTGCCTTATATTGCTTAATTGCATCGTCATAAAGAGAGGCATTTTGATAGATCTTAGCTAATAACCGATGAACTGTTGGCTTTAACTTTTCAGCACCCTGAGCATTACTTGCGGCAACTGCTGCGAAAAGTGGAAGTGCCTTCAACGTTTGGTTTTCACGGTCATAGTTAATAGCCGCATTATATTTAGCATTCAATGCCAGGTCAGATTTTGGATTTTGAATCGCAAAGGCTTCAAACTGTCGAGCACTTTCAAGATAGTTTTTTTGTCCCTCTAGATCCTGAGCTTTTTTGAAGTTTGCTTTTTCAAGGATACTTCGAATTTCACTCCCCGCTTTAGAACCTGAAATCTCTGGCATTGCGAGAAGCTCTTGGCCCGTTTTCTCGAGTCCGATGTAATCCTTCTTCAAGTTGAAAATATCGAGAATCAAGTTCGCTGCGTATTCAGCGTATTTAGTTTTTTGATAATTTCTGACAACGTCTTTAAAAATCTCGTTAGCCTTGTCGAACTGATTGTGTTGGTAATAAAGACGGCCAACACGGAATCTCAACTCTGCTGCCTTTTCACCCTTTGGAAATTTTGCGTGGTACCAGTCGGCTGCTTTGATGAATGTTTCTGCACGTGGATCAAGTGGGATGGGATCGGTACTGTCGCCAACTTTTTTCTGAAATTCTTGGTCAGTCGGTAAAGATCTTTCCGCAGCGTGAATGATATTTGCGCCGGCTTTAGAATAAAATTTACTTTGTGATCCATTTTCGACAACCCAACGATACTGATCTGTCGCTTCATCGTATTTCTTCATGTCATAAAGTAGTTCACCGTAATAGAAGTGCATGTCAGCTAACTGTGGAGATTTCGGGAACTGCTCGATATAAAGCTTATACCCTTCACTTGCTGATTCTTGAGAATAAGGAGCCCGCGAATTTTGAGCCGTCTGATGCTGCTGTAAAATAAAGTTTCTTAAAGTGGTTTCGCGAAGACTGTGCGATTTTCCCATCAATTCTTGATTATTTTGATTAGTCTGAGTCCAAGAACCATTCGTTCCATAATCTTTTACCCAACCGTAAAGTTCTTCTTTGAATCTCTTGGTGTTTTTAGCATAAAAATAGTTTTGGACAATTTGGTATTGATACTCGAATGCATTGGGACTGTTCGGACGCTGCTGGATTAAATACTTAAAACAAAATCGTGCAGAGTCTTGATTCCCCTTATCTGTATAAAAATAAGCTAGCTTTTCGATGTATGAATCAACGTTATCCTGACCCGTCACACGCTTGAAATATTCAGGAGCTTCACTTGCCTTCTTTTCAGCAGCAAAGAAGACAACTAAATCACGAAGTGCTTCATTTTCAAGTTTCTCTTTATTAACAACGCGCTTTGAAGCTAGAGCTTCGCCGTCAGCTGCTTGGCCGGTTTTGATAATTGATTCGAGGTATTTAAGAGCTTGCTCATACTTTCCTAAACGATAAAGGCACCAAGCACCTTTGTAGATAGAATAATTATGTAACCGATGGCGCTTATTTTGAATCAAAGGCGCATAACGGTTATAAGCTAAGGTCCACTTTTCATTTTCAAAATAATATTCTGCTAATGAAAACTGAGCTTCGCCTACAAATGGGCTTTTTGGATACTGCTTAATCAGTCGTTCGTAATAGACAGCACCCTGTTCGTATTGATTGAGTTCGAAGTTATTAAATCCCAAAAAGAATAATGCTTGTGAAACTTTCGCATCTTTTGGGAAGTCTTTCAAAAACCAGTCGTATAGCTGAATCGCCTTACGATTTAATTCTCTTGCCTGTCTGGCATCTAAAACTGGTCGATTTTTAATTTTTCCTTCATTGAAGAGCTTAACTTGCTTATCAAATTCGTCTTGTTTGCGCGTGTCGATAAGAACTGACTTTTCAACATAGAGCTCTGCTAAGCGCAACCAAAGTTCGCCGCGGTTATCACTGTTTTTAAACTTTTGAGTCAGCTTATAAAGCTCATCGATTTGTTTGTTCAAGATTCTTTCGTATTCAGCGAAATCCCCTGTCGCAGCAGCTGATTGAAGGATTTCATTCGCACGTGGTGGCTTCACGTTATTCATGTCGGAATCAGTTTTTTCTTTAAAGCCCAAATTTTGACGAGCAGCCGGAACTGCCATTTCATTTTTTTCTTTGAATTCCATCCCGCCACCGCGGGTCTGATCTTGTACCTGGGATAAAAAATCGCCCACTGTCTTCTTTTTCGCAGTCTTAGCATGACCCGAATTGTTTACAGTCAGAATACAAAAAACGAATATTGCAGATTTTATCATAGAATTACTCACAAGAAGATTTTCCTAAAAAGTGATAATTGCCAAGTTCGTCTAACCAGTATTCGTCCTCAAATGGATAGTACTGGTAACCATTTTGGATATAGAAAGCTCTTGAACGGTTGTCGTCAATTTTAGCTTCTGGAAGATCAGATCGTTGGATACGTTTCTTAACGACTTCTTTTTGCGCTGTAATCATTTCGTATCTAACAAATGAAACTTGTTCAGCGTAGTCCTTCAGTTCATTCTTCATGTTAGCCATTTGAGCTTTTGCGATCTCACCAATCGTCACTTTAGTATTTTGAAAGCGGTTATTGATAACTTTAACTGCGTAACGACCAAGACCGGTCGTTCTTAAACTCGGGTTGTTTTCAATGGTTTTTCTTTCAAGCTCTAGACGTCTTAGATAATTAAGTGATCTACGAACAGTTCCCGAATTTGAAATTTCATTCGCGACCTTATATGGAATTTTTAAAGTTGGGCGCTTTTCTTCAGTCGACTTTTTAACAGACTGCCACTTTTCAATTTCTAAATAGTAAGTCAGAGGATTACTGTTGTTATTTAGAAATACAGCAATTTGTGAACGTGCAGGTCCGTAAAACTTTTCATAATAGTTCAGGACTTTTTCCATCTCGTCATATTTACAAATATAAAGATAAACAATTGATCTTAGGATCAATGCCTCTGGATTATAGTCATCTTCATAGAAAGGAGACTGTAACGATTGGAAGTTACTTAAAGCAGATCGGAATCTAGCGCCTCTTAACATGGCCCAAGATTGTTCATATAAAGCTTCATGCCATAAAAAGTGATCCCGAGGAATATCGGAATATGCAGTCACAGCCGCATCCCAATCTTTTTTCTGATAAAGCGCACGAGCTAACGCAAGCTGAGCCGCAACCCGATTTGTATCGGTTACGGGAGCATTTCGTCTTGTTGAAAGCATCGTTTGAAATATCGGAATGGCCGCATCTGGTTTACCCATTTCTAAATAAGCTAAACCTTTTTGATGAAGTGCTTGGCTATAGTAACGACTTCCAAGACCGATTTGCGAAAAACTTCGTATAGCTTCATCAAAGCGCTTGGACCGCATTTTGATTTCACCAATACGGTACTGAATCATATCTCGATTCATTTCAGGCACTTCAGTCACATCAACCCGAGACATCGCATAATTAATCAAAGTGTCATCGCCAAGATCGTCTGCAACCGCTGCTAATTTTTCGATCGCAAGCTTTGTGTATTTTGGATTATTCGTTCTGATCACATCAACAAACTGAAAAGCTGCAACTTGATATAGCTTTAGCTCAGAAAGCATCAAACCTAATATGTACTTAATCTGCGCGCGTTCCCCTGCTAATTCAGGTCTACGAGCCAAGCTAAAAAGTTGAATCGCAGCCTGCTGATATTGTCCTGATTGAGAAAGCTGAAGCGCCTGATACAATTGTCTTTTTAAAGCAGAATTTTCTGCCACTGGCCGAGTAGCCGGAGCAGCCGCTCTTGGCGGAGCTTTTTTAGCGGCAGTCTTCTTCTTCGCCGGTGCTGCAAAGCTGACCGTCGAGATTACACTAAGTAGAATAATGATATTTTTGAAATTTTTCATCGGTAGTTCGCCTCCGGAAAGAAGAAGCTGAAGCCAGCAGACATGATCACGTTATTATATGTCCCTTGAGTCGCATCAACTTGCTTTGCCTCGAAAAAATTCCAGCTTAGGTCCCAGCGAAATGCGTAAGCCTTCGTAATTGAAAAAATCTGGCCCGCACTGATGCTAAAAGTATCTTGCATATCACCGCTTTGAATTTCTGTTCCACCGAATGCAGCGTTAAAGTAAATATCGTAGTAAACGATCTTCTCATTTAGCCAAGTCATCTTGCCGTAAAGCGGAGTCCAATTGACCCCAACCGTGTAATAGCTTTTTACGTAAACGAAATTTTCAGTCGTGATATTGTTTTCTTTGCTGAGTTCTTTAAGTGCCATTGTTTTATCAGTGGACATAAAGCTGTAATTGCCCTCGATACCCCAAGTTTCAGTGAAGTTATAACCAAGCTTTAAACTTGCACCCATCACGTTGAACCAAGGATCATTCAAAGTCATTGACGGCCCAATGTATGCTTGAAATCTTCCAGTTCGAGGCAAATATCTTCTTTGAATAACTGAAACCTGTTTGAATTCAGAAAGCCCGCTAACATCTTCGTAAGTCATATCAGGAGTATTTGACCTGTTGGCATCGGGTGATTGCCTAGTTGTATTTGAAGTCGACGAGTCCTCTTCCTCTGTAATAGGTGAAGCACTTTTATCGAGTTCTAATTGAATCAGATTTAATTCTTCAACATCACTATCTTGAGACCAAGCAGCGCTTGTTATCAAAGAAGTTAAAATGAATATCATCAGTGTTGTTTTCTTCATTTTCATCCCCTTAAAATAACCAGTTCAAGCCAATATCAAGCAAATTGGTGTAGTGAATTCTTTCCTTGAACGATCCCTTGTCTGGAACTGGATCTGTCGAAAGGATCGCCCCTCGCTTGAAAGGAATCGGCGCTTGGTGAATAAATAATCTTAAGTCTGTTCTTAAAGAAAAAGTTGGAGTGAAATAAAATTTGTATCCAACACCAACTGTAGCGCCTGGATACATGTCATTTTCATACTTCGTCATTCCAATAGAAGCTAAGCCCAGCAGGTGAGTATTCATTGTCGAATTTTTAGAGATACTCATTTTTCCGTAGAAGAGCTTTGCATTGTAGTCTAAAAATGCGCCGAATTCTGGCTTCGGTGCGCGGTTATAATCTAACTGATATTGTTTGTTTAACTGCTTCGAATAATCAGATAAGCCGGTGCTGTAACTATAAAACTGAGCACCCCAAGCTGTCTCTTCATCAGTGTGTTTATAAATTGAAACACCAAGGCGACTCGTGTCAAAGATTGGCTCTGACATCATCCAACTGAAATTACCTGCAAATTCCCATTTTCCAGAAGTTTTAACTTTTCGAACTCGAACCATTTCAACTCGATCAAAAACTGGCAATACTGTTTCTTTTGCCAACTCTTCTGGTGGTAATTCTAAATCTGGAGCAGCCATAGCACTGCTTGCAAATCCAAAAGCCGTCATCATCAAAGTCAGTCCCCAAATTTTTGCTCTCATACTGTCTTCTCCCTTGTCTGACTCGACAAGCTTCCATACTTATAAATCATGTCACTTACTTCTCGAACGGCGCCCATGCCACCAGCGCGAACAGTCACGTACTCTACAACGTCTTTTACTTCTTCAACTGCTTCCGGAACGGTCGCAGAAAATCCAACTTCTTTTAAAAGAGGAATATCGAAAATATCATCCCCAATAAATGCCATTTCATCCGGAGATAACTTTGTTTTCGCTTTCAAATCTGCAAATGCAGTTTCTTTTTCCAAGGCACCTTCATAGAAATAATGAATGCCCAGTTTTTTAACTCTCACTTGGATGTCTTCAGCAACAGAGCCCGTGATGACGGCAAGTTTGTAGCCAGCTTCAATTAGGCGCACGATCCCGACTCCATCACGAATGGAATAGAATCTTCTCCACTGCCCATTTGTATCGAGCCAAATGCGGGTATCGGTCATGACACCGTCCACATCGAGAATTAAAAGCTTAATGTTTTTCAACCTTTGGATATTAATCGCCACTTTCCCATTTTGAGAACTATGGCGACTGTCGGCAAGCAACGCCCCGACCTTAGGCGATGGATATAGGACGTAGAATGAAAATTAATTTATCTCAAGCTGGCTTTCCCCC
>JANPPO010000372.1:0-2107 GCA_031428555.1 Bdellovibrionales bacterium
GCCAAGCACAAGTGATGCAGAAGGCTCGCATGTATCAGTGGGATAGTTCTAATTTTAATTCTGAGATGCAAAAAATGAATTCCGACTTGGATCAATCGACTCAAGTTTTTATCAGCTTTATACTCCGGAACGAAAGCATGATGATCTTCATAAGAACAAAACTTTGTGGAAGATTTTTTTAGATGCTGATGGTAGGCGCTGGGAAGGCAAAGCTACCAAAATTAAATTGTTAACAAATGAAGTTCAGGGTCTTTATCCTGACCATACAAGATTTGCGACACCGTACATGCTGACGTTCCCGGTATCAGCTAAGTTAATTGAGTCAAAACCAATCCGGCTGACGATGACTGGAACAGTCACTTCAGCAACGGTCGAATTTCCACCAGCGCAATAGGTTTTTGCTCTTCGATTTGGCTTCAGCGCAGTAAGTTTCTGCGCTGGTATTTAAGTCGTACGTTTAAATTTAAATTTCACAGCTTTTTCGAATACTGCAGGCAAATACTTCGCAACTTGCAGTGCCGCGCCCGTTAAACCTGATGGATTTAAGACTTCTAAATCTTCAACGATCGCTTCACGAATCATCTCTGCATATTTCTCTGGTGGAATCGTATCTTTTGGAGTTTCAAGATTCTTTCCATACAGATCTTCAATTTTATCAAACATACGAGTCTTAATTCCAGGCGTAATCAACACCAGAGTCTGAACTCCAGTTCCCTTAAGCTCTTGTCGTAAACAATTTGTAAAGGCCAAGACAGCCGCCTTGGAAGCCGCATAAGTACTTGCGCATGGCAAGTGCATCACTGCCGAAACACTTGCATGATTGATAATAAGACCAGACTTACGCTTTAACATCTGTGGAAGAACAGCATGAGACAACTGAATGAGTGCATTCACATTCACTTGAAGCATTTTCAAAATTTCATCAATTGGCTGTTCTTCTAAAAGACCGCCCGTTAATAGGCCCGCATTGTTAAATATAATATCGATTTTTAAATTGCCGATCTTTTCCACCAACTCATCCACACTTTCGCGAGTTGATAAGTCAGCTTCAATTATTTCAACACTTTTAGCCCCAGCTTTTTTTAATTCTGCCGCAAGAGCAGGTTCGTTTTTGCGAATAGCTAGATAAAGATTGGCTCCGTCTTCGGCAAGTCGCTTAGCAACTGCTTTACCAATACCGCGATTAGCACCCGTGATCAGAATATTTGATCCCTTAGTTTCCATTAACGCCCCACTTTTTTAAAATCTCTTTTAATTCTTCTTCGCTAGACACTTTTTTGTAAAGCGCTTTCGGTTGACCCTTCACTGTTCTTTCGCAGGACGACCATTCCTGATGCCGCACCAACACTCCGTTTACATAGCTTACGTAAAAAACTGCTTTCTTTGGTCCAGCCACTTTACTTTTCATTTCAGGAATAGGCTCGCCTTCGGGTATGTCCATCACATCAAAAAGATAACTTTTGAAAGTGCAATTTTGGTAGAGATCAATATGACTGTGCTTTGAATATGCCACAGCGATTTCGTCTACTCTCTCGTTACCGGGAGTTCCCTGATGCCCCCGCACATAACGCCAATCAATTTTGATATTGAGTCCCACCACATCAAGCTGCTTCCACAAATCCTGATTCGAGACAGGCTGCCCTTCTGCAGTTAGCCAACCACGTTTTTTCCAGCCAAATTTCCACTGAGTAAATCCGCGTATAACGTAAGTTGAATCCGTCAGCACTAAAACACTTTTAAACTTTTGAGAAATCGCTTCTTTTAAGCCTTCGATAATCGCCGTCATCTCCATACGATTATTTGTGGTTGCGGGATTTCCCCCGCCGCCTTCATAGACTTTTTTATTTTCGAAATTTACGAATACATAACCCCAGCCACCCGGGCCAGGATTTCCAGAGCAAGCTCCATCCGTAAACACACAAGCACTCAAGCTTTTGTTGATAGAATTCATAAGCTAATTTTTAGCAAAGTGTTGTCTCATGAGCAAACTGTCTAAAAGTTTCTAACAAGCTGTCTCATTATGAAACATGATTCCATTTGACATCCAGCGGCCCTTTACGTCGCGCTGTCGCAATCTTCGACATATCAGTTCCTCCAAATTGATCTC
>JANPPO010000373.1:0-3117 GCA_031428555.1 Bdellovibrionales bacterium
AACGAAGTGTCAAAAAAAGCCAGCTTAATTAAGCTGGCTTTTTTTTAGATATACTTGGGAGAAACCGATTAGCGATACGGCGCGCCGTTACGCAAAATGTACCTGTCACCTAAGGTCACCTTTGTTCGAGCCAGTCGATTAGGGCTTGTACGCTTTGGCCGTTGCCGCCTGCGAAGTGTAAGGGGCCGATCGCTTTATCTGACCAACCGTACATATCTAAATGAATCCATTTTTTGCCTTTGATAAATCTTTGTAAAAACAAAGCTGCGGTGATCGCGCCGCCGAAAGATTCGCCTGCGTTTTTGAAATCTGCGAAGGGACTGCTGTAGCCTGCGAAATATCTTTCCATCAAGGGTAAGCGCCAGTTCATGTCGCCCGTTCGCTGACCCGCGCGTGAGATTTCCGAAGCCAAGTCATCGTCATTTGAGAATAATCCTGCGAGCTCGACGCCGAGGGCGACTCGGCAAGCGCCAGTGAGTGTTGCCATGTCGACGATGATTTCTGGATTTGGTTTTGAGGTTGCTGCGACATCAAGTGCGTCTGCTAAAACCAATCGGCCTTCGGCATCGGTGTTGTCGATTTCGACTCGGAGACCTGCGCGTGAAGTGTAGACATCACCGGGTCTCATCGAAGTTCCGTCGACGGAATTTTCTGCGATGGCTAAATAAGTATCGACGGGTCCGTCGTATCCCGATTGATCGATCCAGTAGGCGACACCGACTGTCGAGGCGGCACCACCCATATCTTTTTTCATCATTCTCATAGCGGCTGAGGGTTTGATATCCAGGCCGCCCGTATCGAAAGTGATTCCTTTTCCGACGAAAGCAATCAGTGGCTTCGTTGATTTTTTCTTAGGACGATAGGAAATTTTAACTAAGCAAGGTGGCGAGGCAGAGCCCGCCCCTGTTGCTAAAAGTAGATTACACTTTTCTGTTTTGAGTTTTGCTTCATTCCAAATCTCGAACTTTGATTGCTTCGACCATTTAAGACCACGCACTGTTTGTGCAAGTAGCTGCGGAGTTTTTAAATTCGGTGGAGTGTTCACTAAGTGCCTTGCGATATTCACCGACTGCGCACGTAAGGCCGCGCGCTTGATCAGTGAATCATCAAGTCCCGATTCTTTATGATAAATAATTTGAGTTGCGGCTAAACTTTTAAAAGCCTTATCTGTATCTTTGAAAGTGTAGCTTGCCATTTCGAGTCCGACGAATGCACCAAGCTCCATGTCTTCACTTGTTCCCAGAAAATGCACATGCACTTCGACAGCGCCCAAAGATTTTAAACTCGCGGTCACTGTTCCAAAAAGATCGCGGCATTTTGCATAAGGTGATTCACTTAACAAACCCGAATGCTGGCCTGGATTTGATTCACGAGGACGCAAGACCCAAACAGGACCCTGTTCACCTGGAAACGTAACCCATTCTTTTTCCGAATCTCGGGCTTGTTCCTTTTCCCAACCAACACCCAGTTCTTCAGCTAAGCTCTTCAACATGCCAGTTTTGGCTTCTCCCAGAAGATAAATGTGAGCTTTTAAGCCATTCGAAGTCTGACTTTTGATTTTTTTGCTCTTAAGTTTTGGGCTTGAGCGTTTTGTAGGCAACATTGTAGCCGGTCTGGCTTGTAGAATCCAAGATGAGAACATGGTGGTCTCCTTATGCGATTGATTGTTGCACAATTTTCTTTAAAAATGGAAGGATGATGTGGCCCGCACAAAATGACTCTACTCTTAATCTGAAGTTTACCTTACTCAATGCGGAAAACTTATTTCTCTTGTTCGACAAGAAGCCTGATCAAAATGCCTTGAAACTAGAAGAGATTCAGTGGCAAAAGCTCTCAACCTCGGTCTATGACAACAAGCCTTTGCACAAACTTCTCGAACTTCAAAAAGCGATTTTAGAAATGAGTCCCGATATTTTAATGCTCTGTGAAGTGGGCGGCGAAGAGTCTTTAAAGAACTTTAACGAACTGTTTCTCGGAAGCCAGTACTACACGGCACTGATGGAAGGGAACTCGGATCGGAATATCGACATTGGTTTTCTGATCAAAAAAACTTTGCCGTTTTATTTTGATCTGCAATCTAACAAAAACCGTCCGATTAATTTTAATTATTCTCAAGACGTCGCCCATGACAAACCTGTTTCGAGTTTAAAATTCTCTCGCGATATCGTTGAACTGAAGTTGTTTAAACAAAGTCGCGATAACCCCTTTCTGATCATACTCTTAGGTCATTTAAAGTCGCACTTGGATCCAGAGAAAAAAGATTCCCATGGTTTTGAGCGAAGAAAGGCTGAACTTCGTACATTAATTGAAATTCATCATGAGCTTTCGAAGACTTATCCAAATTCGCCTCAAATTATAGCAGGTGATTTTAACGGCAATGCCTCTCGCAATTTGACCGAAGCCGAATTCAAACTCATATACGAGACCACTCAGCTTGAAGACGTACTTCAGCTTCAAGACGTAAAGCCAGAGAAACGCTGGACTTTTTGCCAGGTACGCCCAGGAAATAAAGTTGATTCTAAGCAGCTAGATTACGTATTCTTATCTCCGCAACTCACAACACTTTTAAAACCTCACTCGGCTTCTGTTTATCGCTACAAAGATGAGTATGGATTTGAAAAGGACATGCCTTTGACGCTGGACGCAAAGCTGAGTCTACCTTCAGATCACTACCCCGTCATTTTTGAGCTTGAAAAATTGCCGAATTGGTAAGAAACAAGAACATATGTCTGTGCAAAAATCTGTGTCCACCGAATTTGAGATTACAGCGATTCCTCATTTTGTTAGCGAGGAATCTAAACCTGAACAGAACTACTATTTTTTTTCGTACAAAATTTGTATAAAAAATAAAGGTTCTGAAGCGGCTCAGCTGATGAGCCGTCATTGGCAAATCACGGATGCCACAGGCAATCTAGAAGAAGTCAGAGGCCCCGGCGTCGTTGGCCTTCAGCCAAAGATTCAACCTGGCCAAACATTCGAATACGAAAGTGCCTGCCCACTCACCACGCCTACAGGCAGCATGAAGGGCTCTTACAGCATGGTCACTGAAAATGGTGATAGCCTTCAAATCGAAATTCCAGAATTCTACTTAGTTTGCCCGCAAGCTTTGCACTAAAA
>JANPPO010000374.1:0-2519 GCA_031428555.1 Bdellovibrionales bacterium
GATTTTGATTTGCTGGTTAGGAAAAATTTTAACCGGTTCACACTTACTTACGCAGGATAAGGCAGTTCAAGTGGTTGAAAGCTTTTCTATTTTGGGACTCACGCCACTTTATGCTGCTTTCACAGGAATACTACTTTGGGCTTCAAGCCTTGTGGCTGGTTGGGTTGATAACTGGTACGCCTACCACAGGCTTTCACCGGCACTTGCACATAATCGTCGATTAGTTTTTGTATTTGGTGAAACAAGAATGCGCTTATTTTCTATGTTTCTAAAAAAGAACATCGTTGGTATTGCTGGCAATATTTCGTTAGCGTTTATGTTAGGACTTGTTCCCGTCATCATGCAATTTTTTGGAATCATGTTAGATGTAAGGCACGTCACTTTATCGAGCGGCTCTTTAGCGGTAGCAAGTTTATCATTACCATCACATTACTTTGAGACTTGGGATTTTTGGTTTGCGATCATGGGAATTATTTCGATGGCTGTGCTGAACTTACTTGTATCGTTTTTTATGGCACTGTTTCTTGCTATACGGGCTCGTAAGATACAAGCCCCCGAGCGAGAGCTCATCTATCGCGCACTCATCGACCGATTAAGATATCGACCGATGTCTTTCTTTTGGCCGTCTATAAAAGCTTGATCTACTTCAAAAACCAGTTTCTCAAAATGAGTCGATCTGAGTTGCCATTCGTACAAGTGGACTTGTTGGCTCAAGTTGAGACTTTTCAACTTCTGGATTCAATGAGCGATACCAGTGGTAGTTTCTTAGGATAAAAGCCACATATTCGCGCGTCTCGCGATAAGGGATCGTATCGACGAACAACATAGGGTCATTCGTTGGATAGCGCTTCTGCCACTCATGGACCTTACCGGGCCCCGCATTGTAAGCAGCCAAAGCTAGATGAACTTGTCCATCAAAACGATTTACTAAAATCTCTAGAAACTTCACGCCCGCTTGCAAGTTATAAACAGGATCATTTAACTTACCACGAGTTTTAACAATTCTTCTTGCAGTGGCCGGCATCAGTTGCATAAGACCAGTTGCGCCAACTCGGCTACGTGCGCGCGGATCAAAGGCACTTTCTTGACGAATAAGAGACTGAATTAGCCAAGGATCAATTTTTTTAGAAGTCGCTTCGACATGTTCGAAATAAGAAGTTGGAAACAACATGAGTTGGATAGTCTTCGAGCGAAATTGAGGATGTGTATTAATCAACGTCGCTAATATCTGAAACTTCTTAATTCCAGCATTGGTGATATGAAGTAACCTTGCCCAGTATACCTGGAACTCTGGTTCAACCTCCTGAAGACGATCAACGCGAATTTTTTCCAAAATCGCTCTTGCGGCTGGAATCATCTGATTCGCAATAAGCTTTTCAGCAAAGCGAGCAGCTTCGTTCAAATTAGGATTTTTAACAGACTCAACGGCGACCGGAGTTTCTTCAAGTAGGGGAGTTGTCGATTCCGGCGTCGTAGAATTCGCTGCATCCATCATAATTCGGTGATATGAAAAAAATGGTAATTTTTCATTCGCCGCATTCTTAATATCCGGAGATTCGCTTTGACAGCGCCAGCTCCAATAAAGTGATCTCGGCTTTAAATAATCTTCTGAAGAGTTCGTAACCTTCTGAAGCAAGGGAACAGCCTTAGAGCAATCTTGATCCACAAGTCTAAGCATCGCGGCCCGATAAGTAGACATCGTATTAGTTTTATTAGAAGGACATTCGCTGTTCTGATCATAAAGTGCCTGAACCGTATTTTTAACTTCTAAATCAGGTAAATTATCTTCCAAGGCAGAAGCAAGAGCGTGCCTCATGTCACTAGTTTTACATTCAACATCTTTTAGCAAAGAGTCGGCATATGTTAACAACTTAGTCTTCTTGTGCTTAGAGAAAAATTTGAGTCCGATATCAATTGGATAAACTTGAAGTGCTGCAAAGTCCTCTTTATCGAGTTCAGATCTAATTTCAGAAATGAGCTTTTTATTAAACTGTTCGCGCTTACTAGAATTTCGATAGCCACCTTCACAAAGATCATCTTGCTTCAGACAAATGCGGTGAAGTTCTTCTTGCCAATTTACTTTAGCAGCGGGGTCACGAGAATTAATTTTATCTAAAGATTCATTCCAGTTCGCAATAACAGTTTCTAAAGTAAGTTTTTTCTTCTTAAGCGAAAAAGAAGAATCAAAAGCGGGAACCCGAGCCACTTCTTTAGACTGACAAGAAACGAGAGGAAAAAATAAAGAAAATAAGAGAACAATTAGAAAATTCCGCATACAAACTTATCGTCAAAAACGATCAAAAATCCGAGTCTAGAACTAACTCTTAAAAAAATACTTCCCCGGCCAGGACGGCCGGGGAATAGCCTTCCCATGGACGGACGCATAATGCGAATACAGCATCTGCCTAAGAAAGATAAAATCCGCGATATTATTTAAAAATTATATAATTAATTAAAAAATCGAAAAAACTAAAACTTCCGCAGCAACCCAGTCACATGACCACGGATCTGGACTTTGG
>JANPPO010000375.1:0-4465 GCA_031428555.1 Bdellovibrionales bacterium
ATGGGCAATGACCCCTGCAACATTCATTTTGCACATTTGTCGCAAAACCGATTTTTCCATGAGCGAAACGCCTTCGATCGTGGGTACAGATAAAATAACAGGCACTGGCTGCTGAGACTTCGGCCAAGATACTTTCATCTCATACTTAAACGTTTTATCTGAAAACGGATCTTTAAGTGAATATGATAACTCTAAAATCGAACATCCATTTTCTTCAATGCTGTATCTTAATTTCGCGCCACCTTTGTAAGGCGGGGGAGTTAGTAGTTGAATTCTAGTTTGAAGTTCTTTTTCAGAAATAGCTTCAAGTGGTTCAGCAAATGATAAAAGGGAAATAAAAAAGCTCAATAGAACTAAAGACAATTTCATACCCAAACACTTCCCTTATTGTAGATTTCTAACCTAGAAAACTTCTAATAGAAACATGGTTCAATCAGAATGAAAATCTAGTCATGAATGTACAAAAGTTCTACAATCTCGGCGGTTCAATTCGTTTTTTGTCGAGATAGTCCAACCTAAGATAAGGAACTATGAAAATGAAATCATGAAAACAGAAAAATTTAACTCTCTGCAGAGAGTTAAATTTGTAAGCTACGGAAGCTGTATTCTGGTATTAAAGATCGTTCTCGAAATCATTATTATGATGTGGTTGCATAGGTGGATTCTGAACGATTTTATTATGCTGTTGAATCATTTCAAGGTGCGATTGAACGACAGCTTTTATCTGTGCTTCAAACTGCATCTTAATTTTTTTAAGATTCGTCATTTCTTCGTAAGTACGACCGATCGAATCTCTGGCATCACGAGTGATAAATTCTGCTTTAGTTTTAGCTTCGTTTGTAATCGACTTTGCTTCACGTTCAGCATCAACTCGAATTTTTTCAGCCATCTGTCCAGCAGTAGTAATAGTGTCTTTTAAAATTTTATCGCGCTCTTTGTATTCAAAAAGTTGGTACTCTTTTTCTTTTAAGGCTTCGCGAAGTTTATTTCGCTCTTGTACGATTTCTTCCATTTGCGAAGATAGGATATAAAGAAAGTCTGTGACCTCTTGAAGGTCATAGCCCATCATTCGCTTTGTAAATAGCTTCTGAGAAATTTCGAGGGGGGAAAGGTGCATAGATTCCTCCTTGAATCGGTGACCCAACCTTAATTCTAGTCTGGGCGTGGATTCCTAAGCAAGAGCAATCACGTCGATTCCATTTGGCGATTGATTTCTTTGTTCCGCATCGCTGCTTTTTCGAAGCTGATTCGGAGTGCGCGTTCGATCTCGAGCTCTCTCATGGAATCGAGACCTGCGGCAGTGACACCTTTTTTCGACGTCACTTTGCCTTGAAGTTCTTCTAGACTTTGGTCGATATTCTGCTGAGCCATCAGCGAAGCGCCTAAGAAAACTTCCTGAGTCATTCTTCTAGCTGCTGCCGAATCAAATCCATGTTCTTCGAGCCAATCTTGCCAGTAAAGCATCAGTTCATAGACGAATCCGGTTCCTGCGCTACAAGCGATCATGAAAGATTCAAACTGATCTTCTGTTTCCATTCTGTGAACTGTGCCAAGGCACGAGAACATATCTTCCATCAAATCAGGAAGGCTTTCATCAGTATCATCATTTACCAAGCAACCAATCGACCCTTTTTGAATAAGCGATGGAGTATTTGGCATAAGTCTTACCAACCGACACTGAGGTAAAATACTTTCCAACGTTTCAAGGCGTAATCCGGCGGCAAGGCTTACAACAATTTGTTTGTCGTTAAAGATTTTGCAAATGGGTTCGATTGCCGGTGATAAATCCTGGGGTTTCATTGCTAAAATGACGACATCACAAGTTTCGACAAGCTCTTCATTG
Organism: Bdellovibrionales bacterium; assembly: GCA_031428555.1. Lineage (GTDB taxonomy): Bacteria > Bdellovibrionota > Bdellovibrionia > Bdellovibrionales > Bdellovibrionaceae. Next base: position 1,844 of record JANPPO010000375.1, read on the forward strand.
TTTGCGCAAATTTGAATATTAAAAAGGTCTCTGACTTTTTGAGGTTTCTGACTAGTTCGGGAGCTTACAAAAATTCGAGCTGGTGAAACTGTGCCTGACTGGATCATTCCTTTGATCATGGCTTGTGCCATGTTACCTGCGCCAATGAAGCCAATTTTCAATCGAGTCTGCAAAAATACCATTAAGAGCCCCTTTCACCGAATACCGCTGTACCAATTCTAATCAGTGTTGCGCCTTCTTCAACTGCTACTTTCCAATCGGAGCTAGTTCCCATAGATAAATGTTTTAGCTTCAATTGCTTTGACAGTTCGTAAAGCTCTTTGAAATAAGGACGAGTTTTTTCCGGGTCATCAAAAAGTGGAGGCATCGTCATCAACCCTTGAATATCAAGCGACTTCAACGATTTGTAATTCTCCCAAGCATTCAATAGATCTTCTTTTGATTGCCCAGATTTTGTTTCTTCATGTGCTAGATTTAATTGCAGAAGAACGGAAATTTTTAAATTATTTCTTTCAGCACGTTTGTTAATTTCCATTGCAGTTTCATAGGTATCAACAGAGTGAATCAGCGAAAATTTTCCTAAAATTTTATTAATTTTATTTGTCTGAATTGGACCGATCAAGTGCCAGCGAATTTCAAAATTTTCTAATGCCTGCTGTTTTTCTAAAACTTCTTGAATGTAGTTTTCGCCGAAATCAAAATGACCTTGTTTAAATGCTTCTTGAATTCTGCTTAAAGGTTGCTTTTTAGAAATCGCAACTAGGGTAACTGAAGAGGGATCTCGGCCACTATTTTTGCAAATGGCTAAAAGTTCCTGGCGAAAAACTTCAAGTGGCGTACTCATTTTTTCACGGACCAATTTTTGGATTTCAAAATCTCGTCGACTTTCTCAACGGGTAGACCCACGACATTGGTCCAGGAACCTGTGACCTTCTTTACGAATTCTCCACCTAGACCTTGGATTGCGTAAGCGCCGGCTTTGTCGAAAGGCTCTTTGGTTTTTACATAATCATGAATTTGTTGATCGCTTAACTCTTTGAATTCAATCAAAGTTGTTTCAACATGAGACACATAATCACCAGAAATAGATTCCATCAGGAACAAAGCAGTTTTAACTTCATGAAAACAACCGGATAATAGTTTGAGGAAGGCGACGGCTTGACGTTCGTCTTGTGGTTTCCCCAATGCTTCACCGTGTATGACCACCTCAGTGTCTGCCGCGAGTATCAGGAAGGGGTCTTTGTGAATACTTTGATATTCTTTAAAAACTGCCTCGGCCTTTCGTCTAGATAGGTCACGAAGTTGGTCATCCATTGTCATGTTTTCATCAAAAGTTTCCGATATTTGAGAGGGATGGACCAGAAAATAAAAACCAGCATCTTGAAGGAGTTGGCGACGTCGGGGTGAAGCTGAAGCGAGCACCAGTTGGTACATACAGATACTTGAACACAAAGAGGAAGATATGGGAAGCGCTGAATGGATACTAATTTTAGGTTTGGTCTTTGCGGGCCTTGCTGTTTATTTATTTATGAGCGCAATTCTTGGCAGCCAAACTGACAAGCAGCAATTAAATTGGGCAAACAATTCTGAACCAACAAAATCTAAGAGTGGAATCATCAACTTATCTCGGCCGTTAATTCATCAATTTACATTACAGCACGCATTAAGAATTCAGAGTGTGAGCTACCGTAAGAAAGTATCTCACAAAATTAAAACAGCGGGACTTGGGCGAGAGCTAAACGTTGATGAATTTATTGGCATGCAAATTCTTTGGGCGTTTTTCTTTCCAGGGTTTTGTCTTGTGATGAATTTTGCTTTAGAGATGGGATTTTCTTATCTGATGATCAGCGCAATGATTCCAATCGGATTCTTTCTTCCTATGTTTCATGCGAATGCGATGAAAAAGCAGCGTGTTCTGAATGTCAGAATGGACATGCCATTTTATATCGACTTACTTGCTCTTTCAGTGGAAGCAGGCCTTGATTTGTTTCAAGCTATTCAAAAAATTGTAGATAAAGCGCAGGGAACTGAAAGCGTTTTAGCGGAAGAATTAGGAACTGTCTTAAGAGATATCCAAATCGGTTCATCAAAAGAACAAGCATTAAAAGAATTAGGCGAACGTTTAGACATGTCAGAGATGACAAGTTTTGTCGCGGTTCTTATCGATGCCGGCAGATCTGGCGCTCCAATTGGAAATGTCTTAAAAGATCAAAGTAACCAAATGCGACTTGAAAGATTTGTTCGCGCTGAAAAACTAGGAGCTAAGGCATCACAGTCAATGTTGATTCCGATGATGCTCTTTATTGTTCCAGCGGTATTTATCATGGTTTTAGGACCGGTTGCTTTAAGTTTTATTTACGGGAAGAAGTAATGAAGTTGAAAATGGCGAATACATCGCAAATTCTTTTTGAAAATCTAGTTCTTGCGGAAACAATTGTTTCGCGCACTCTAGGTTTAATGGGTAAAAAAAGTTTACCTCAGGAAGAAGCTTGGTGGTTCACCGATTGTAAAGCATTGCAGACAACTTTTATGCGATTTCCAATCGACTGTGTTTTTGTCGATTCAAAAGGAAAGATTGTAGAAATTTATCATGACGTTAAACCTTGGAGAATTGCCGGTCCC
>JANPPO010000376.1:0-7075 GCA_031428555.1 Bdellovibrionales bacterium
TTCATCCTGATGCCCGAGGTCAGGGCATATCTAAAAATTTGATAAAGAACGCAGTTGAAATGGCCCGATCAAACGGTGCTACTGAAGTGCTAGCTTTTCCGATTCCAGAAAAAAACACTTCGAATTTTCCTAAAAATTTAGCAGAGTTCTCTGGCCGATTTTCAACTTACAAGTCATTCGGATTTGAATCAGAAAGACAGCTAAACGACTTTTACGAAAAGGTTTCGTTGAAATTTAGATGACTGGCAAGTGACCTGCCTACTTCGTTTTTTCTTTTTTCAGGTCGCGCCAGGATTTGCCGTCGCGGGCGCTGCGACGTTGTTGGAATTTTTTTACGGCATTTGTGTGCTTTTCGTAGTTTTCGGAGAAGATGTGAGTGCCGTCGTTTTGGCTTACGAAAAATAAAAATTCTGTGATCGCGGGATTGACTGCGGCTTTCATGGCATCAAAGCCTGGATTTGAAATGGGGCCTGGTGGAAGTCCTGCGCGCGTGTACGTGTTGTAAGGATGTTCCCAGCTGAGATCCGCTTTTTTAATATCGATGACTAATCTTCCTGATTTTAAAGCCTTCGCATAAATAATTGTGGGATCTGTTTGAAGGCGCATGTTCTTTTTAATTCGATTGTGGAAAACTGAAGAAATGAGTTGCCGTTCGTGAGGTGCGCCGGTTTCTTTTTCGATGATGCTGGCCATTGTGAGAACTTGATAATCATTCCAGCCGAATGGGAATGGCTTTGGTATGTTTTCAAATTTTGACTTAAAGGTTTTAACCATCTCAGTTAAAATTCTTTCAGTACCCATGTATTTCGTGAAGCTGTAGGTTTCTGGATAAAGATAACCTTCTAGACTGGGACGCTCTACGCCCAATACTTTTTGGATAAAGGCTTTATCGAAACTAAGCTTCATAACTTCTGCTCTGGGTGCGAATCCCCTAGCTTCTAGAAGTTCAGCGATTTCAAAAATACTATAGCCTTCGGGAATCGTCAGCGCACGAGTGATCGAAAAACCGGAAGTGATAACAGACATCACTTGAGGTGGCGTCATAGCAGTACTAAGGCGGTATTCGCCCGTTTTAACATTGGGAATTTGTCTCGAAAATTTTCCATAAACGCGAAACGCTTCGGCACTTTTGAGAACCCCTTGAGTTTTTAAATCCTGAGCGATCGAATTAAACGATTGGCCAAGCTTTACTTCATAAATGACTTCGCGGCCGACTTTATCGGGCCCTTCAAATAGGAATTGCTTCGTTAAAAGATAAAATATGCCACCAGCCCCAGCGACTAAAAGACCCGCAGACAAAATGAAGACTAAAAATTTTCTTCTCACCAATTTGACCAATCTAAGTTCATACCCGGCAAGGCTTTTGTTCCATCAAAACCGGTTGGGTCTTCAAGCGAAGCAATAGGAGAACTGCAATATTGAATCGCATAGTGAGCAGACGGACGATCGTTTCCGGATTTTCCCATTCCACCGAACGGAAGTTTTGAGCTTGCACCGTTCGTTGTTCGATTAAAGTTCAGAAGTCCGACGCGCGCTTCGATTAAAGCTTTTTTGAAAAGACTTTCGCTTTTAGAGAATAAAGACATCACAAGTCCGTAGCCCGTCGAATTCACGATTCGTAATGCTTCATCAAAATCTTTTACAGTGTAAATAGCGACGTTTGGTCCAAAGATCTCGCTTTTTTGATAAACCGAATTTGGATCAAACTTTTTAACTAAGTGAATACTTGGAGTGACATAGTAACCTTTGGTTTTGAGATCCAAAGATTTCCCACGCATCAGACTTTCACAGTTTTCACGATTTGCGATTTCTTGAAAGCGCACATACTTTTCCACAGCCCCAGCATTGATCAACGGACCCATGAATGGGTTTTCTGACCAGTGACCGATCGAAAGTTTTTTCGATGCCTGATAAAACTTTTCGATAAATTTTTCTGCGATTTTTTCATGTAAGATGATTCGGCTTGTGCCCGAACATCTTTGGCCGGAGCTCATGTAGGCGCCGATGAGTGTTTCGTAAATTGCTTTACTGAAATCAGCATCGTCCCAAACGACAGTGGCATTTTTTCCGCCCATTTCAAGAGCTAAAATCTTCCAATAGTGAGTGAGGGTTTCTTGCTTGATCTTAAGTCCCACTTCGTAAGAACCGGTGAATAGAATGCCGTCCACATTTTCGTGAGCGATCATTTTTCTTCCCGTTTCAGCATCCCCTTGAATCATATTAAATACGCCGGCTGGAAACTGAGCTTTTTCCATGATCTCTGCGTAGAACTGCCCGACTGCTGGAGTTTGTTCCGAAGGTTTAAAAACAATCGTGTTACCCATAAGTAGAGCTGGAATAATATGACCATTCGGTAAATGAGCTGGAAAATTAAATGGTCCAAGTACGGCCATGACTCCGCGGGATCGGTGTCTGATGACTCCATCAACTTGTGGCAAGGCATTTTCAAAACGTTCTTCTTTTACTAAGTTAAGCGAGTGGCTGATCGTAATATCAATTTTACTGGCTAAATTTTTTGCTTCTGAAGTCGCATCCCAAAGAGCTTTACCAGTATCGCGCGCAATCAATTCGGCCATTTCAGCTTCATGAGCCATGAAAAGTTCTTTCAACCTAAAAAGATATTTTTTTCTCTCTTCTAACTCTAGAGATGCCCACGGAAGGTATGCATCTTTCGCGGCTTTGATAGCTTCTTCAACATTTGAGTGAAGAACGGGAAATACTCCGACTAGATCAGAAAGATCTCCGGGGCTTGAATTTCTTATTTCAGAAGAAGGCTTTTCAATGTGTCTAAAATGACCACGTATGAAATCACCTCTGATCTTAAAGCCTTCTGTCTTCATCCCTTACTCCTTGGATCTTTTTTTTTCGTAATCAAATGGAGCAGCAAAAACAGTTTGCCCGACTTCCACCCCTAAAATATCTCTTTGCTTTGCCGGGATGACAACCTCTTCGCCACGAATATCACAAGGCGACAGAACAGATCGGAACTCATCTTCAGTTGAAGCCACTAGCATTCTTTGAGAAAATTGAGAGTCTTTTCCATTTGCTACAGTCAATTTTTGACCTAATTTAATAGGCAGGATGTCTTTTACGTCGCAACCGTAGTGTGGTCCACCGTCAAAAGGATCAACCTCGTCAATATATTCAAATCCAATGCTTTCTAATAAATGCTGCGCAGGCTTAGTTGCTTCACCCACACGGCCTAATACCACACGCGCTTTTGAATCGAGTAAACATAGGTAAATGTCTTCCACAGGAAAAAGACTTTCGATGAATTCTTTATTCGTCTGGCTTAACATGTCAGCTTCAGTGTAATTGAGGCCTGTAAATCGGCGCCCCAATGCTTCCCAAAATTCACTTCGGTTTTCATCCGTGAGTGGAGGCGTTAATTCACAAAGCACACGAGATTCAAATCTTTCAGGGTACGTTGCCATATATAGAAAACGACTTAAAGAAATTTGCTTACCTAATTTTTCAGGACGACGTCGATAGATTTTATCAACAAGAAGGCCGCCAATTTCCGTTGGCCCATCAAAGTCCAATTGAAATCTTAAAACCTGATGGATAAACCCAATGCCCAATGCCTGACTAAAATGATCTTTTTTTAAAACTCTAAAATAACTATGTGGAACTTGTTCTGTTCCGTGTTTTGCTAGGATTAAAGAACTTCCGACGATTAAACCTTCTTCAATATCTTCAACAACGAAAAGGTACTCTGACTTTTCTTTTGCTAAGTCGCCTGCAAAAGATTGAATGCTTCGATCGATTTTTTCACTCAATACTTTTTTCTCTCCGGGAAGATTCAATAAATTAAATTGCTTGGCTAAATCAACCAAACCCGTCAAATCATCAAAACCCACAGGACGAACTACGAAACTCATAAACTAAACCTTTCAATCATACTGCCATAAACCTGAATTGCGACTTCCAAGTCCTTTACATTAACATGTTCATGGGGAGTATGCACATTTCCCTCTCTGCGGCCTGGCCCAAAACAAAGACAATCTGCACCGATTCTGGCAAACAAACTAGATTCATTTGTCGAGGGCTGCGTAACAGCAGTTTCATGCATTCCGAACGAACGCAAAATGTCGAGACCGCCCTTTAAAAAGAAGGAATTCTCTGGTGTGCGGAAGGGTCTTTTGTAATCTGAAACTCTAAACTCTGTTCCGAATTTTGCACACTCGGCTTTCAACGAGTCAATCCAGCTAAGATAAGTCTGTTGATTCACGACTGGTGGAATGCGGCAATTACCTGAAAATAGTACGTGATCTTCATAGGTACGAATCATCCCGATATTAAGCGTCGGATGCGAAGGCTGGAACTCGGGATCTTGAATCGTTTGAAACAATTTTTCCATTTTACGAATTAAATTATAAACCTTTTTAAGCTTCACACAAATAGGATCACGGATAGATTGAATATCCATTTCGAGCATCGCGTTTGAAGGGACAGTGTTAAAATTTGTTCCCCCATCGATTTCCATAATCGCAACCGAATCGGGCATTTGTTCTAAATACTCAAACATTTTTGCGACAGCACTTTCCCCTAAATGCGGAACCGAGGAGTGCGCCGATTTTCCGATAAATAATTTTGTTTGAGTTGTCGTACTCTCGCGTAAGTTATGTTCTTGGCGGTATTGCATTTCATCATTTGAAAAAGGAATTCTGATTTCAACAGAAGCGAAACCTTTTGCTGCATAAACTAATTTTAAATCGGTTGGTTCGCCAACCAGAGCTAATCTCGGTGTAATTAAATTTCGACGTATGAGCTTCATCGCGCCGATCATCCCCGATTCTTCTGCATAAGTTCCTACTAATACTGGTGGCAACTTCCAAGTATCGCGCTTGGAAATTTGGGACATGGCTTCAAGCTTACAAAGAAAATCAAGTTTCGTTTCAGCTGCACCGATTCCATAAATTTTTCCATCAACAATTGTACCGTCGAAAGGATTAAAAGCATTTTCGGTCCACATTTGAAAAGGACCTGGGTCTGCCGTATCCAAATGACTCTGCAGAAGAAATTCAGAAGCAGGTCGATTTTTTTGCGGACGGATAACAATATTTGATTGTTCAATATCTGAAACAACTGCTGTTTGAGTTTCAACGAAAAGTCCACGCGCCTCGGCCTCGGTTTTGAGCCAATCGATAAGCGGAGTATTGGATTGCCCCGGACTGGTATCGAACCCAATAATAGTGCGGCACTTTTCTATAAAATCCAATCACACACCTTCAAGTAGGGTTTTTTCAATAACTTGTAATGCTAAATCAATATCTTCATTGAGAATCGTTGCAGGCACTAAAAATCGGGCTCGGATAGGATCTTTTCCACAAGGAAATGCAATCACGCCATTTGCGAATAACTTATTTAAAAAGACAGTGGCAGATTCTTTTTTTCCATCATGCGCAGTAAATGCCATCATCAAACCCATTCCACCCGCATCAGAAATTTTTCCCTTACAAGTCGTTTCAGCAAGTTTATTAAGCCCCCCGATAAATCGAGTGTGAATTTCCTGAATGCGGCCTTTCGGCCCCAAATAACCTTCAGTTGTCAGCACATCCAGCATCGCCATTCCAGCCATCATCGAAACTGTTGTTCCAGAAAATGTTCCTGCGATCAAACCTGGTTTTGGATTATATTCTTCCGTGTAAAGAGTCGCGCCCAACTGCGCCGTCTTTGCGATTGAAACAATATCAATCCATTCACCTAAACCAAGTGTTTCAAATGCAAAGAGTTCGCCCGTTCGCATGTATGTTTGAACTTCATCCGCCCAAACTGCGATTTTATTTTCTCGGCAAAATTTTAAAAGCGGAATAAAAAATTCGCGAGTCGCAGGCATGTACCCGCCTTCACCCAGCATCGGCTCAAAACCAAAACAGCAAATGTTGCCAGGATGTTTTGCTACATGCTCTTTTAAAGCGTTCAAAGTTTTTTCGCCACTTTGCGGGTCATTTTTGTCATACCAAGGAATTCGCAAAACTTCGTTGTAATCAGGTAAGCCCTGTTTGTAAGCAACGTTATCAGTCACTTCCGCCATCAATGTCGATCGGCCCGCAAAAGCATTTTTAAATGCCACAATCATCCGAGCAGGTGAATTTTTTTGCCGAGATAACTTCACAGCATTTTCGTTCGCCATCGTTCCGCACGTAGAAAACCACGCATATTTCATTTTGCTATTTTTAGAAGCAAGGCTCACTAATTTTTCAGTGTATTGAACGTACTCTTTATTCGGTTCTAAGTTTCCTTGATTGACGACATCACTTAAAGCTCCGCGAACGGCCGCTTCCATTATTTTAGGATGACCATGACCAAAAAGATGAATTCCAATTCCGTTGATCAAATCCAACTTGATACTTCCGTCTTCAAGTTCAACGTAGACGCCGCGGCCCGATCCCGAACCCACATAAGGGTAATGCAAAGGTCGACCTCGAAATGTTCCTGCCTTATCAATCCACTTTTTTGCGTTGTCGCCCATCTCTGGGTTCGCAGGCTGAATCGTTTTGATTCCAGAATTTATGTTTTGAACTTCATTTACGAGTTCTTTTACGAGATTTTGAACTTTTGTTGACTCAGCTACCTTGCGGCCAAAAAGAGATGACATATCGACTCCACATCATTGATTTCTTTAAGATTACTCCCCGCATAACATCAAGACAAGGCGAGACGCGGACAGTAGTCTTATTGATATGTCTTTTAATGAATTGTTCCAAAATGGTGTTAATAGCTTTAAAGCCCAAGAATTTGATAAAGCCTCCGTGCTTTTTACTCAGGCCTTGGACCTACAGCCAGAGAACACGACCGTGCTCGTCAATTTAGCCCTAGCCCAATATCAAGCCGGCCAAAAAACCGCGGCTTTCGCCTACTATAACAAGGCTCTTCATATCGATCCGGATTTTTCAACTGCGCGGCAAGGTCTAGAGTTCGTTCGCTCGCAAATCCAGATTAGAGATATCCCTCACCGCATTGAGACTTATCAAAGAATTCGAGAGAACTTTGTAGAGCCGTTTTCGGTGGCGATCCCTCTTATATTGACCGTTGTGCTTTTTGCGATTTGGGGATTTAAAACGATCAAACA
>JANPPO010000377.1:0-2461 GCA_031428555.1 Bdellovibrionales bacterium
ATTCATAAACATTTCAGGATTAAAATAAAGTACTTTTGAATTTTTCGTTTTCGATCCCCATACGCCAATCCAAGAGTTGGAAAGGGTTTGCGCAACTAAATCGGCATTTTTAACAGGATTAATCACTAGACCTACATCGATCTGAAGTTCGGCAACTTTGCGAGTAACGTCCAGCGAAGATGCTAACTCGGTATCAATCATCATATCAGGGTACGTCGTTAAAAGTTTGGGAATTATCATTGGGAAATAACTATTCGCAATAGAAGAGTGCGCTCCGATTACTAACTTTTGTTTTATTTCCCTAGCTGAAATGTCTTTCCAAAAGTTTTTAGTCTGCTTAAGCGACTGATAAAAAGTTTGTCCAAAGCTTGTCATTTGCACGCCTTGAGAACTCCTCGAGAAAAGCTTCTGACCCATATCGGCCTCAAGTCGCATAATAATTTTAGATAGTCCTGACTGTTGAACATCAAGTTTCTGCGATGCCTTGAGGATATTTCCTTCTTCGGCGCAAGCGATAAAGTATTCAAGTTCTTTAGTAAATGGGCTCATTTCGACAGAACTTAGCAGATGGTTCGGGCTTTTGTTATTCTTCATAGGAATAACATGTATTCCAATTGCGGCCCTATTCAAACTTAATTGTAAAATCGTATATTAATAACAAGAAAGTGGAGGGCCAAATGAATTTAAAGCAGATGTCTTTGATTTTAAGTCTGACGACATTAGTGGGATGCAATTACCGCGTTTTTGATTTGGCCGAATATTCCGAGCTACAAGGTACTATTTCCAACGTCAGTTCGGGAAGTAACCTCACTGAAGAAAGTTTTTCTTCAATTTACCAAACCGTTATTAAAACTCAGTGCTTGAGTTGTCATAGTCCCGGGGAGTCAGCTGAATTGGTTCTGCTTGATACCTACGTGGATTTGACTTCATCAGACTTCGGAGAGCCACTCGTGGTACCAGGAAATCCTGAAGAAAGTACTTTTTATAAAGTTCTGTTGCCTTCTGCTGGGCGAAAAATGATGCCTCCTCCAAAAAGTGGACGCCCTCCAGTCGAGAACGCGCGTGTAGAAGTCATTCGCTCATGGATCGCAAGCGGAGCACCGGAAGACGGCCCAACTCCAAATCCTCAACCGGAACCACAACCAACTCCAGAAAATCCAATCCCAGGGCCACAGCCGCAACCAGATCCTCAGCCGGAACCGCAGCCGATTCCAGAGCCACAACCTCAACCAATTCCAGAACCACAACCCGATCCGGATATTGTTCAGGATGAAAATTAAATTTAAAAAATAAATTGTTAAATCTACATAATATTTTAAGCGGGTGGGCAAGCTGCCAAGCAAGGCTTGCCCTTTTCTCATGATTCTTTCATAACTCTTCCATGTCTAAGAAGCCGCACTTTTCAAAATCATCAAGTTCCTCAAATAAGCGTCCGTCACAATCTCGAAACTCGGGACGGCCAGAGCAAAGTTCAGGACGAAATTCAAATCCTCGTTCTGCGCGTGGACCCAGTTCTCACTCTGGCAACAGCCAAAGCGCAAGCTTAACAGAGCCAAGAAAAATTGATTTTAAAAATTCCCGCGTTGTCGTCGGAACTCATGCAGTTTTAGAAACTTTGAAAACGCACACTTCTCGAATACAAAGTGTGTGGCTTCAAAAAGGTTTTGAATCTTCAGAAGACTTAAGAGAATTAGAGCAAAAATGCCGCTCTCTCAAAATTTCTACTGAAGTCAGATCTAAAGAACAACTGACGAAAGAATTTCCTTCGCACCAAGGTTCTGTCGTCATAGTTGAGGGCCGACCGCGTCTTGATTGGGAAGCCTTGGCAGAAAAAAAAGAAAGCATGGTCCTGTTTTTGGACGGCATTGAAGATCCCCATAATTTGGGAGCGATCCTCCGAACTGCCTGGTTAATGGGAGTTGACGCTCTGTTTATTCCGCAAGATCGTTCGGTTCATTTAACCGCAACAGTTCACAAAGTTGCTTGTGGTGGGGTCGAACATGTTCCAGTAGAGATTGTTCCGAACTTTCAGCAAGCCGTTGATAAGTTAAAAGAACAAGGTTTTTGGGTCTTTGGATTATCTCATAAGGCATCGAAAGTTCTCTACAATTTCAAACTACCAGAGAAAATTATTTGGATGATTGGAGCCGAAGACAAAGGCCTCCGAACAACCACTGAAAAGCTATGTGATGAGATGGCGAAATTGCCTCAAATTTCAGCAGAAGCAAGCTATAATGCTTCGGTTGCAACAGCACTGGCGCTTGGAGAAACAAGTCGCCAACGCTCTGGTAAACCGACCTAATTTGCCTAAATTGTACTAAAAATTTAGAGGTCCTTGAAATAACTTACGAAATACCTTTTGACTCACGAAGGCTTTTTCCGTAAAAAAATCCGGTTACAAAACACAATCGTTGTTTTTCACAAGCTTTGTTTTCCACGACGCCAAAAGCGAAAAGGGTAG
>JANPPO010000378.1:0-8567 GCA_031428555.1 Bdellovibrionales bacterium
AAAGAAAAGGCCAGCTCGGCGCTTGACGCACCATCGACAAAAAAGGGTGACAGTCCACTTTTCTTGTAGATGGTGCAGCAAATTCCCATCCCAAGTATTGGTTTGGCCGGCCACGATGGCCGGACAATAGCCCGCTCATGGATGGCCACGCTTCTTGCTGAGTATCAAATGCTTAAGAGCGACAAGCTAGCGCGATAGCCACCGTTCTTAGAGCAGTAATCGATAGAGCGAGGTGCATCCATCCGTGAGAACGCTACCGAACGGCCTCGCCGGCCGCACCATCGTGGCCGTCCGGACGAAAGACTTTGGTTTTTAGCTGGGGAAATTGCTGCGCCGTCGACAAGAAAAGTGGACTGTCACCTTTTCTTTAATACCCGAGTTCCACGTGTTTGTAGCTTGTGCGGGCGTTCTTTATTTTTCTCACCAACTTGTTCATGAGATCGTGTCCCGCTTTGTACAACACGACGTGGCCCATCAGTGGCATCTCGAGTGTTACGAGGTCGCCTAGCGCATCTAAGGCTTTGTGGCGGGCGAATTCATTTGCCCAGCGGAGTCCGCCGGGATTTAAGATTTTCATTTCATCTAAGACGATCGCGTTATCTAAACTTCCGCCCTTCGCCAAACCCCTTGCCTGTAAGGCTTCTACGTCTTTTAAAAATCCGAAGGTGCGGGCGCCGGCGATTTCTCTTTCGAACGTATTTTCGTCGACGTCGATATCGATTGTTTGTTTACCGATTGCTGGATGAGGGAAATCAATCGTTACCGAGATTCTGAGACCGTGATACGGCAGCACGTGTGCGAATTTGTCGCCGTCTGATATTTGGATGGGTTCGGTGACGTAGCAGTATTTTCTTGGAGATTCTTGTTCGACGATTCCGACTGCTTGAATCGCTTTTAAGAATTCATTGGCACTGCCATCGCAGATTGGGATTTCGGGGCCATCAAGTTCGATAAAGAGATTATCGATTCGGAGTGAAGATAAGGCTGAAACGCAGTGTTCGATTGTGGCGACTTGGAATGCGGGACCGCCGATAGTTGTTTGGTAAGAAGTGGCTTCAACTGCTTCTGCCGTGACCTTAAGAGATGGAGATCCGGGCAAATCTCTTCTGACGAAGTAGACTCCGGTGTCTGGTGGCGCAGGTCTGAAAGTCAACGTGCAGTGATTTCCAGAGTGAATTCCAACTCCGGTTACTTGTGTTGATTTTCGTAAAGTCTTTTGAAGAAACATTCCATTCCTAGCTTTAAAACCTATTTTTACATAGGTTTGATACGAATGACACCCACTTTTTCATTTCGCGAGTTCAAAACTGCTGGCTCTGTATATTCTTTCAATTTTTCGAGCTCAGTAGCTGTTAAAGCACCATAATGTTTAAAAATATGAAGGGCTGCGACTTCAGCAGCGCGAGAATTACCATCAATCACTTTCAATGCGAAGACTAGACCTAGCTGGGGCATTATTCCCGTGTAAGCGCCTTCAGCACCGGTTTTGAGAATAGCTCTACCACCGCTGGCCTCGATCACCCGATGAGGAAAATCATTCAGACCAGAAAGATATTCAGGATGTTTTTTAATTGCATCAATAATTCGAGTGCAGTGGCGCTTCAAGCTTGGATTGACATCTTCGCTTACGAAAATAGACATTCCCATTGCCAGTTTTTGGATCGACATTCCGTAGGTTGGAATGCAACAGCCGTCAATTCCATTTGGAGCTTTTGTAAAATCAATTCCTGAAATTTCAGTTAAATGTTTTCTTAAAAATTCCTGGTATGGATGTTCGAAAGAGTCATAGTTAGCAGGATTAAATTTCAGCTGCATGGCAGCTGTTATCATTCCCAAATGTTTACCAGAGCAATTATTTGTTAATGCGCTTTTCGAATTAAGGGCTGGACCACACTTCAAATCGGCTTCCGTTTTTTGAATTAGACCAAGCCATTCAGTTAGCGCAGCCAGATGATGTTTTTCAGCGCGATGAGACGCACAAGCCAAAACCAAATGTTTGTCCGATAATTTAAATGCATCGAACGCTCCGCTTTCAAGAAGTGGCAAAGCTTGCAATGGTTTGATCGCTGAACGAGGCGAAATAACGTAATCAAGATTTCCCATGTAACCGAAAATTATTTTTCGCTTATCCGCAATGACACAAACAACTTCATGTACGCTTTCAATTAAAGGACCGCGTGTGACTTCAACTACGAGGGGATTTCTAGATTTCATTCGAATTGAACCTCTGCTAGTTTAGTTCGAGCAAAATCTGTCAGCATTCGCCCCCGTTGTGTTTTTTGAATGAAGCCTTCTTGAATAAGAAAAGGCTCGTAAACTTCTTCGAGAGTATCTTTTTCTTCGCTAAGCGCCGCTGCCAAAGTATCGATGCCCACTGGCCCGCCAGCGTATTTTTCTTTCATCAAGAAAAGAATACGGCGATCCATTTGATCGAGACCATTCATGTCCACACCCAACTGATCAAGTGCAAATCGTGCCATATCGCCGTCGATTGTGCCGTTACCTTTAATTTGAGCGTAATCTCGCACTCGCTTTAAAAGTCGATTTGCAATTCGAGGAGTTCCCCGAGATCTGCGGCTTAACTCTTCTGTACCTTCAGTTGTCATTCCGACTTTTAAAATATTGGCAGATCGTAAAATAATTTTTTCTAACGCTGGGCGAGCGTAGAATTGTAAACGCTCGACGATTCCAAAGCGATCACGAAATGGAGCATTTAATAAACCCGCGCGAGTAGTTGCACCAATTAAAGTAAATGGAACAAGTTGAAACTTCATAGCCCGAGCGCCGATACCTTCACCCGTTACGATATCGATATAATAATCTTCCATCGCGGTATAAAGATATTCTTCGATATGAGTGTTTAACCGATGAATTTCGTCGATGAAAAGAACAGAATGCGGCTTCAGAGAAGTGAGTAGAGCGGCGAGCTCTCCCTTTTTGTCTAAAGCCGGAGCTGACGTGACTTTGCAATCAACCCCTAATTCATGAGCTACAATTTGCGCAAGAGTTGTTTTTCCAAGTCCCGGAGGACCGCTAAACAAAACATGATCAAGAGGCTCTTCGCGGCCTTTTGCTGCTTCGATAAAAACTTTTAATTTATCTTTGATATTATCTTGGCCAGGGAAATCTTCGAACCGTGTCGGTCGTAACTCATTTTCCCATTTTTTTTCCGCATCCAAAGGAGCTGACTCTAAAATTCGTGTCATCGTGACTTTTCTCCTCTTTGGTTTCTCTGCTGAGAAAGCTGCGAAAGACCCATTCGGATTCCTTCTTCGACTTCAATCTCTTCACTTAATGTGCTTAAGAATTCTTCAACGACCGCAGTTTTAAAGCCTAAGTTTGTTAAAGCAAATTGAATTTCTTTAAGGACTTTTGACTTCTGCTGCTTAGCTGGCTCTTCGATGCGAACTAATTTTCCTTGAAGGGTCAGAATAATTTGTTCGCCCGTCTTTTTTCCGACTTTTGGAATTTTCGATAAGGCTTTCGCGTCACCTGATTCGATCCAATTTGTAATCTCACCAGCCGTTGCACCTGATAAAATATTTTGTGCTAGTTTCGGCCCCACACCATTTACTTTTAAAAGCTGAAGGAAAAGATTTTTTTCCTCGACTGATAGAAAACCAAAAAGCTGTAAAGCGTCTTCACGAACATGAGTATAAATCCAAAGAAGAACTTGCTCTCCCAGCTGAGTCAGTAATTCTGTATGCGCGCGCGCGTGAGGCTGCACTTCATAACCAATTCCCTGAACATCGACGATCACGGCATCCTGACTTGCCTCAACTAAAATACCTTGAATTCGACCGATCATGAAAAGACTCCGCTTATGTAAAAAGACTCATGTTAATTAAATTTTAAGTGCGTACTGCCTGAGCCATCAATGCTGCTTTTTTAAGCTCTAATGAATGATGATAAGCCAAGGCCATAGCGTCGGAAGCATCATAGGAGTTGAAGCCTGAAATTGGCAAAAGATTTCTGAGCGCTTGATCCACCATCATTTTGTCTGCTCCACCGTTACCGGTAACACTTTTTTTGACGACTCTGGTCGCATATTCGGCTACACATGACCCGAAAAGCATCGATTCATAAATGTAAACGCCACGAGATTGCCCCAACTTAAAAGCCGTATCCGCATTTTTCGCGAAAAAACTTTTTTCGATCACAACGTCGTCGGGCTTATATTTTTTCAAAATTTCTCGGAAAGATTGCCCCAATTCCAGAATTCTTAAAGAGACTTCGCTTTTAGGATGATCAGGTATCAAGACACCATGGCCCAAAACTCGGTAATCGTTATTTTCCAAGACTAGCGCGGCAAATCCGACAAATTGAGTTCCAGGATCAAGCCCTAAAATTATTTTTTTCATTCAGTTCATTGACTCGCTTTTGACAGATATGGTCAACTTAAAAGAGATGATCTCAGCTGACGTAATTGAAAAATACCAAACCATTTTAAGACATAATCCTGCGAGCCAAGTTTTTGCCCCGCTTGCAGATGCGTATCTTGAAAGAGGCTTGACCCTTCAAGCTGAAGATTTAGCGAAGACAGGAACAGAGCGTCATCCAATGTTCGCGGCTGGATTTTTAGTTTTGGCGAAAATTTATCTTAAAGTAAATAAGCCCGAAGAAGCCGAAATTGCCTTACAAACATGCATTCAACTTTCACCGCAAAATATTTTAGCTCATCAGTATCTAGGCGATGCCTATTTAGCTTTGAAAAAGCCTCTAGAAGCCCTTAGAGCTTACAAAATGACTTTGTTCCTGAATCCGTATTCAACCAAAGCAAAAAAGGCCGTAGAGAAGTTGGAAAGTGCTTCTGCACTTGAATTTGAAGAAGACACTTTCGCGATGGCTAAACTTTCGGACTTAAAACAGATTCAAAAAAACCAGCCGGAAGATGATGCCCACGAAAAATCAATGAAACCACTTCTGCAATTGGTTGATGCCTTTTTAATTCGTGGCGATCAAGATCAGGCAGCAGAACTTTTACGAGAAGCAAAAGCAGAATTCGGAAATCATCCCGATCTCGAAGCTCGATTTAAAAAAATCTCAAGTCAAGCATCGCTCGCCAGACTTCAGGCGAAGGCCCAAGGCATTGAAAAATCCCCTGCTCCGCAAGAAGAACATCAAGTTTATGCAATGAAAAACCAGCCTAAGCAGATTGATAGCCAGCGCGAAGCAAAGCTTCAAAAACTGTACGACATGTTACGAGTTGTCAGACTTACGCGCCTTGCAAACGAACAACAGCGTTAAAAAAAACAAGCCACCTTTCGGTGACTTGCCTTCAATCTATTTCAAAAAATTTATTTAAAATAATTAGTGAGAATTTTCTTTTGGATTTTTTCCACTCACATCGTTTTGAAGATCTTCGTCCCCTCCAGAGAATTCATCCTGCTTATCCCATTGTTTATCTTGTTTTTTAGGATTTGCGTTTTTCATCACGCCTGTATCTTGTTGAGAAGATTTTTGATTCGCGGGGATTGACTGACCAGCTCTGTTTCCAATTTGGTCATCATCCTGTTGCTGATCCATTCCACCTGAAAAGTCTTGTCGACCCTTATTCATTTGGCCCTGGCTTTGAGGCTGAGCTTGTTTTTGCCCCTGGCCTTGATTCATATTCTGTTTTGGTTCCTGGTTCTGATTCTGGTTTGGATTTTGATTAGTAGCCATATATTCCCCTTGTGTTTGAGAGCCGCTTCGATTGAAACGGTCTCTATTAGTTAATATAGAAATGCTACGCCTTTTAGAAATTAGGTCTACTGTTTTACCTTTGTCTTTTACTTGGAATCATAAGTAAGCAAGCGTATGACAAATTAAAAAGTGTCAGACGCTAAACTTTTTTAGTTAAAGATGTCGATTGTCTTATTGACGCTATAATACCGAAAAAGTTGCCGCCAGATTAAATGTCGAATTTTCTGGCTTCAAGTTTTTTGGGTACACAGTCACGTAAGGGCTGAAATAAATATGTCTGCGGTAAGAATATCCCATTCCAAGTCTTTGAGTGAGCGTTCGGTTCCACAAGGCCCAACGGTCGTCTTGTTGTCGTGGATTGTAAAACATGACTGCAAGTGATGAGTTCACGTTGAGTTTATCTGAAATTTGATATTTCATATTAGGAAAAAATGAAATGTAATTTTGAGCAGCCGCGCGATCTGATTTTCTATAGCTCCGGCTATAAAAAAAGTAGTCAACCTTTGTATCAAAACCTGCAGCAAATCTGCTGCTGCCGATATTATGAACTAGGTTTAGATCATAAGATGCACCTGCGTATTCGCCAATTTTTCTAAATTCTGGAGTTGTAATGTGGCTGACTCCAAATACATTTCTGATTTGAAGATCATGGTACCGAGATGATTTGTCGTAAGAAAGATAGGGGTTGCTGACATCGGTTCTTTTCCAACCATGCATCGGATGAATAGCGGAAACACCCGTTCCAACACTGACTGTGCTTGTTCCATCAATTCGATAGCGAGCGCCGATTGATCCCGAAATTCTTGTGCCGTAAGAACCCGGTACGCCATCGGGATTGGGTTGATTTTTATTTTCTAAATCACCAAGTCCGGGACCGCTGTAAGAAAGTCCAAATTTCAAACTGTATTTCGAAAGTGCGCCTTCATCGGCTTGAAGTTTTTTATCCGTGATAATTTGGGGATCCGCGATTTCTTTTTGTCTGATGACTTCGCGAAATTGATTTATCGGAGCTGAGTTTGTAGAGTTCGTCTGCGCTAAAACTTGTTGAAAACTGAGAAGGACGAAACTACCTAAAATAAGTTTTAATCTGGTCGTCATTTTTGCCTCTTCATTTCTTTGGTTACAGCTTGGGATGAATTGCTACCTAGGTTGCAAGATAGTGTCAAAAAATGGTTTACCCCGACCGCCTTCTTAACCAAAACCCAATAGAAAACCGTGAATAATGCATAAAAAACGCTCATTTCGCTTTTGATGCTTCATCTCAGCGTTTGACACGAGTTGTAATGTCCCGCTACATCTGATCCCTCGCGAGGAGCAAACCATGTACGAATTATCAGATTTCAAAAAAGGCTTAAAGATTTTGATGGAAGGACAACCATTTACAATTGTCGACTTTCAGCACGTAAAACCTGGTAAGGGAAATCAGTTTACTCGTACAAAAATGCGAAACTTGCTAACGGGCCAAAATCGCGAAATCACTTTCAAACAAGGTGAAAAATTCGAAGTTCCCAATGTTGAGACACGTGAAATGACTTATCTCTACAAAGACGAGAGCGGTTACAATTTCATGGATCAAACTACCTATGAACAAATTTTGATGACGACTGGTGATGTGGGTGACAATGCCATGTATCTCACTGAAAATTTGAAAATAACTCTGTTCTTTTTTAACGAACGTCCAGTCGGTATCGACTTTCCGACGACTGTGAATTTGCGTGTTGCGCAGACTGATCCAGGTGTAAAAGGTGACCGTGTGTCTGGTGGTACTAAGCCAGCCACTATGGAGACCGGCCTCGTGGTCCAGGTACCCCTGCATATCAGTGAAGGCGATCTTTTGAAAATTGATACTGAATCTGGTAGTTATTCTGAGAGAGTAAATCAGAAATAATATCTTTGTTTTCAGGTCCGAATGCATCGCGTTAAGTCTCGGTAAACTCACAGAAAAAGTGCCAAAATAACATTGATGCTTTTAGCAACTCAATGGGCGACTGATATGCAATTAGAACTGGAGCTTAAATCCGCATTGGATGAGGGCCGAAGTTTATCTACTGTTGCACCGATTTTAATTTCTGCATTCGAATCCGGAAATAAAAGCAAAAGACAAACGGCTTTACGCTTTCTGCAACTTCATCCCGACTGGAAAAATTGGCAAAAAGATTTTGAACTTTGGCTTCAGTATGAAACTCAGTGGCCATGGGATGTCGTACTTTCGTGGCTGACTCATCAGCGCATGGTGATTTCATTAAGCGAACGACAAATGCTTTTTCAGACAATTGAAAAACAAAAATCACTTCCAATATTTGCTAAGTACCCCGACTGGAATGCAATCTTCCCAATCGCGCAGGATCTTCGAAATCAGGCACGCATCGATGTTCAAAGAAAAATTCTTGAAATTAGAGATCTTCTTTTTGAAGAACTACGTACCTGGAAATCACAGCGCTTGAGAGAACAAGAAATAAAAGTTCTTAAACGGCTTAAGACAAAATTTCCAACTGATCCTGACATTCAAAGTGAAATCGAAAAATTCAAACAAAGCCAAGCCGTGGAAACGTTGGGCTCACGACTGCGCTCGAAACGGAATGACAAGGTTCGTGGACTTCAGTTCAAAGAAGAGCTAATTCAAATTTCTGAAGAATGGGAAACTGCGCTTTTAAATTACGTCGACCTTCACCCTCAAGATACTTACGACCTCACAATCGCTTGTTGTTTTATGGAAGATTGGGTCACTGCTTTGAAGCTTGCAAACAAATCTGAATCTTGTGCGCAAAGGGATTGGCTTGAATTAGAAATTCTGCTGAAGCTGGGCCGGTACATTGATGTCTTGCAGGCACTTCATGAAATTGAGTTACGTTGGGCCCATGAAGGAGAAACATTTTTTGCAA
>JANPPO010000379.1:0-2252 GCA_031428555.1 Bdellovibrionales bacterium
AACATAATATTTGGCATTCGGAAAAGTGGGAACAAGTTTGCCATCTACTTCGCGAGTGCCGCCGCCGGCATGATCAAAATGCAAGTGAGTTAAAATAACATGCTGAACATCTTCAAATTTCAATCCGTGTTTTGCTAATGACTTTTCTAAGCTGGGACCTTCAGGATCGATATTGTACATTTCTGCAAATTTGGGTCCCAGCTTTTCGCCGAATTTTGCTAAGAAGTCAGAACCATTTCCGCAATCGATCACAACATTGCAATCGAGGCTTTTCAGTAACAAAGCCCGCGCTTCCATTTTGATTCTATTTTTTTCATCAGGCGGATTTGATTTTTCCCACAAGACTTTGGGAACTGTACCAAACATGGCGCCGCCATCAAGACCAAAGATTCCAGTCGGTAGGGGACAGATTTCGTAAGGACCAATTTTTAGATTTACTTTTTCTGCTTGGCTCATCGGGGAACCTCTTCTGTTACGGCATTTGGCGCAACTGATATCACCCACTTTTTGTAAGCTTCGTAAACTGTTTCAATCGGACCGGGTGGGTGAACCGGACCGACATGAATTGTTAAAACTCCCGGTCTAGCCCACTTTTTATTTTTGGGCCAAAGTTTTGAGTTGCCTTCGATGTAGAGAAATAAAATCGGAGTCTGAGTTTTTTCGGAAAAAATGCTGACGCCTCTTTTGAATTCTTGAATCTTTCCGTCCGGAGATCTTGTGCCTTCGGGAAAAATGATCAACCACATGCGATCTAAATCATTAAGTAATCGAATAATCAAATTAATCGCTTCACCTTTTCGGTCTTTGCGATCGATCGGAATTGCGCCCAAACAATGCTGCGAAAAAAATGTAAAAAATGGATTCGTGAAAAAATAATCTTTGGCAGCTGCGATATAAAGATCCAGCCAGTATCGTTTCGGAACTGAGGCTGCAATTGATGTTGCATCCAAGTGACTTGCGTGATTCGAAATGATAAGTAGTTTTGGATATTTTTTATAAATATCATGGTAGCTATTTCCGACAACTTTAAGTCGAATATAAAATCTAAAAACAAATTCCTGAAGATAAAGTGACCAAAGAAAACGAAAGAAAATGCTCGTTAAATCCTTTTGTCGTGTGAACAAAGGAAGATGCTTTAAGTAAGTGGGCAGCTGAGTCCACTGTTCGTTTTCGTAGCTCCAGTCCTTCATTTAGGCTCCTAGCGCAAGCATAACGTAATAATAGATCGGTGCCACGAAAATGAGTCGATCCATGCGATGAAGAAAATCACCTCGACCTAATATGAAAGGTCCTACGATTTTAACTCCGGCGTCCCGGCGGACAACGGTCATCACAAGATCACCGATCACACCACCAAAAGCAGCGATAAGCCCTGCAGTCAGCCAATATCTTTCTGAAGAGTCAGGCAAGAGTTGTCTCATGGCACCAGCTAGCGCAAGCGTGAGAGTGATTGCAATCACCGTTGAAAGCACACTTCGTTTTGAATCGATGTTCGGAAAAAGCTTCCAGCCCCTGAAGTAGCGGGCGATTGCTAAATTCGTGTTATCGCAAAACTCAGTCAGGATTAAAAGATACATAATTTGATAAATTCCGCTTGGGAAATAATAAATTAATCCTAAGTGCATAAACGACCAACCCAAAAAGATAAATGCTAAAAGGGTAATCGAAATATACTGAATCATTCTTTTGTAGTTATTTCTGATCAATGGCACTAAGCAGGCAATGGCCAGCACCAACATCGGCATACCGTTGTAAGCTTCAAGTCGCTGATAGTAACAAGACACACCCAGCGCAATAATTCCACCATAACAGATCAAAACAAAGTACGAGCGGTGAAACATTCCGATGATCTGAAAAAAAGCTTTCGCACCGTAAATCGCAACAAGGACTAGCATGGCAAGTGGCCAAGGATCAGGAGTCGCAAAACCTAAAAACATAAACGGAGCTGCAAACAACCATGATTTAATTGAAGCCCATGCAGATACGAAATAATAGCCAGTTTTCCGAAGGAAGAATAAAAGGATCCCAGAGCCGAAGATTATCGATAAAACAATAGCAACTGTTTTGCGGTAATCAGGGTCGTATAAAAGGGGGAATGCTCTTTCCAATATATTCATTAGTTGTCCTTAGCCTTCAAATTATATTCTTTTATTTTTTTATACAAATTAGATTTAGATACATCGAGCATTTGAGCGGCTTTTTCCATGTCAGTCTCGAGATCGAGGCATTTTTGAATGACACTGGCCTCGAAA
>JANPPO010000380.1:0-2245 GCA_031428555.1 Bdellovibrionales bacterium
AAGCAGCCAAAGCCTTTGATCCGCGAAGTTTGCTGACCAAAAGAAATTGTGGCTGATAATAAAGAAACTTTAGGAATTTTAAGCAATGCATTTGCAAGTTTCGAATTTTCGGTCTCTAAAATCCTTGAGGCATCCGTTATCCCAGTGGCAACCACGACAACTGGAAAAAGACTTTTTAAACTTTGAACGGTATGAGTAGAATTATAATGAACTGTGAAGAGGCTTGTAAGTTTATGAATAAGTTCATTCATTCCGTTCAGCGGAGCCACACTGCCCTTAATATTCCCCCGCTTGGGTTTGAGCTGCTTATCAAACATCGCACCTAAAACTAAACTGGCACTAAGCTGATCTGTCTGAGCACCATAAACACCTTGAAGCGCAGGAGCCATTAAAAAATCATTTAAAGTCATACTTGAATTTCTTTGAGCCCACTCCTGAACTGTTTCCATCGGTTTAGGTTTCTTTGGAATACCTAATGATTTAAGTGATTCTTTAAAAGTTAAAGGCCACTTTTGCGCCTTTCCGCGGAATATCCATTTTGCATTTGAAACATAGCCCGCCCGAACCATTTCAATTTTAAGGTCTTGGAAAAGCTCTTCAACTTCGAGACTTGAAAGTAGCGCATGTGCAGCAGCTTCAACCATCACCTTTTGAAATGAAGTCTGAATGAGTCCACCAGGCGCTGCATGAGCTTCAAATACTTCAACCTCGAACCCTTTTTTCTTCAATGCCCAGGCTAAAGTTAATCCAGAAAACCCTGCACCTAAAACGGCCACTTTGGTTAGAGTCATAATGATTTTGAAAAAACTTGAGTTAAAGGTTGTTTGCTTTTAAGTCTTTCGTCAAAAAACAAACAAGCGTTTCTTAAGAAAGGTTTCCCCTTTTCAGTTAAAACTAACTCATCCTGATTAAATTCAATCAAGCCGTCATTCTTCATTTCATTCAAAAATTTTTCAGCTTCGGGCTTTTGATTTCCAGTTAGTTTCACTTTTCCCTTTGTCATAAAATCTAATATTTGCTGGCGATTTTTTTGATCAGCATCAGTTAGAATATGACCACGTAATGTTGGAATTTGAGCCTTTTCAATCAGCTGCTGATAAGTGGGCAAAACCTTTTCATTCTGGTGAAACATTTCAGCTGTCTCGCTGATTGCACTAACACCTAAACCTAAAAGCACATCTGTCTTATGGTCTGTGTAGCCCATAAAATTACGATGCAATGTTGAATTAAGTAGCGATTTTGATAAAGCTTCATCAGGTAAAGCGAAGTGATCCATTCCGATTTCGATATACCCAGCTTTTAACAGAGCACTCCTTGAAACTTCGTACAACTCCCGCTTCGCCTGCCCTTGAGGAAGATCTTCATCTTTAAATAGGCGCTGAGCGGGTTTAATCCAAGGAACAAGAGCAAAACTATAAAGGGCAATTCGGTCGGGCTTAAGTTCAATAGTTTTCGCGATACAATCAAGCATGGATTCTTTAGTTTGTTTTGCTAAGCCATAAATCAAATCAAAATTAACAGACTGAAAACCAAGGCTTCTTGCCGCCACCGTTAAGTCAGCGGTTATATCATAAGGCTGGATTCGATTGATCAATCGCTGAACTTCAGGATTAAAATCCTGGACTCCAAGGCTGATCCGGTTAAAACCTAATTTTCTTAAAACTTTTAACTGATCTACAGTCGTTCTTCTGGGATCAACTTCAATTGATCCTTCAAAATCTGGCGCTAATGTAACGTCTTGTAGAATCGGAGCTAACAACTTTTCAAGTTTTTCCGCTGCAAGAAAAGTAGGTGTGCCCCCGCCTAAGTGAAGATGCTTCAATTCAGTCTTTTTTAATTCTGGAACTTTTTTTATGTAAGTTCTCCACTCTGCTAATACGGACTCGACGTAAGGATCTTCTTTTTTATGATCCTTCGTAATCACAGTATTACAGCCGCAAAAAGTACAAAGAGTTTCGCAGTAAGGGATATGGATGTAGAGCGAAAGGGATTTACCACTCGAACTTAAAATACTTTTTAAATTTTGACTCCACTGATCTGCTGTGGGGCTTACTTCCCAATACGGCACCGTTGGGTACGAAGTATATCTGGGTGCAGGGACATCATATTTTTCAAAAAGACTTTTCATTTAAAAACTCTTTCTGACGATTTCGATAAAGGATCGCACATTTTTTTCTGGAGTTTTCGGCAAAATCCCATGACCAACGCCGCACACCCATCCTTTACGCTGTTCAGGCGATAAATC
>JANPPO010000381.1:0-2725 GCA_031428555.1 Bdellovibrionales bacterium
AAAACAAGCTATTGAAGTTCTCGAGATTGAAGCAGAGGCAATTTCTAATTTGAAGTCTCGAATCGACGACAAGTTTTTTAGTGCTGTTGAATTGATTTCTCAGTGCAAGGGAAAGCTAGTTGTAACGGGGATTGGAAAATCCGGTCACATTGGTCGAAAACTTTCCAGCACTTTTGCTTCGACGGGAACTCCGGCAGTTTTTTTACATCCAGCTGAAAGTGCTCATGGAGATTTGGGAATTCTTTCTGCCGGTGATGTCGTTTTAGCTATTTCCTATGGTGGCGAAAGCCGCGAATTAGTAACGGTTCTTCACTACATCGCACGCAAAGGTTTGCCGCTTATTGCTATGACTAGCAAATCTGAATCGACTTTAGGTAAGGCAGCGCAGGTTGTTTTGGATATTTCTGTCAAAAAAGAAGCTTGTCCGCACAATCTGGCTCCGACAGCTAGTAGCACGGCAACTTTAGCACTTGGTGATGCACTCGCGATGAGTGTCTTGGTTCAGAAAGGTTTTGCACCATCTGATTTTGCTGATGTTCATCCGGGTGGAAGTTTAGGTGCTAAGCTTGTGCGCGTAGTGGATATTATGCACAAAGGTGATGCCCTTCCTTTGGTCAAAACCACAACTTCGATAAAGGAAATTGTTGGCAGCATGACCCATAAAGATGTTCGGGGTACGGCAGGCGTTTTAAATGATAAAGGCGAACTTATTGGAGTTATTACAGACGGAGACATTCGTCGGCGCTTAGAAAAGTCAGATAATCCACTTTCGGGCACTGCAGCTGACCTGATGAATTCAAGCCCTAAAACAATCGACCAAAACGAGCTAGCCGAGAAAGCCTTGTTCCTAATGGAACAGATGCGAATACAAACACTTTTCGTGCTGGATTCGCATTCAAGCAGTCCCAAAAAGCCCGTTGGAATCGTTAATTTTCACGATTTATTTGCAGCTAAAGTCAGATGAGCGAAAACTCGCTTTTTATGACTCAAATCATGCATTTTTTCGTTTCCATATAAGCCCAAATCTTATAGCTTAAGTGCCTATGTCACAAATCAGACCTATTATTATTCAAGGCGGTATGGGAATTGGCGTTTCTAACTATCGGTTAGCGAACACGGTTTCTCGCGCAGGCGGCCTGGGCGTTGTCTCAGGAAGTGGACTTAATTCAGTACTTGTCCGTCGTCTTCAAGACGGCGATGAAAATGGAGACTGCAGAAGAGCGATGGCTGCATTTCCAGTTCAGTCGATGGTACAGAATATTTTAGATAAATATTTTTTAGCTGGCGGCAGAAACGGCGCTCCATACAAAAGAGCACCACTTTTTGGAACTAAGCTTTCTCAGGAAATTGTTGAACAAACTGTGATTTCTAATTTCGTTGAAGTTTGGTTAGCAAAAGAAGGCCACAAAGGTTTAGTCGGACTCAATCTTTTAGAAAAAATTATTTTACCCAATATCCCAAGTCTTTACGGTGCCATGCTTGCGGGCGTTGATTACGTTTTGATGGGCGCAGGAATTCCACGCGAAATCCCAGGTGTCTTAGATAAATTAGCAAATCACGAGGAAGCATTTTTAAAACTTCCAACTGATGGCGCCGGTCCTGAAGATTCTTTCAAAGTCATATTTAATCCTAAAACTTTTTTCCAATTCGAAAAATGGGAACCACTTAAGCGTCCCGAGTTTTTAGCGATCGTTTCTTCTGCGACATTAGCTTTGAATCTAGCAAAGAAATCGACTGGTGTTGTGAATGGCTTCATCATTGAACATTGGACTGCTGGTGGCCACAATGCGCCTCCACGTGGAGCCCTTCAGCTTGATGAATTGGGTCAGCCAATTTACGGTGCTCGTGACGAAGTTGATTTTAATAAATTTTGTGAAATGGGACTTCCATTCTGGCTTGCAGGATCTTGTGGTAGCCCGGAAAAAGTAACTGAAGCCATGAAGTTGGGCGCTCAAGGTGTTCAAGTCGGAACTGCTTTTGCATTCTGTAATGAATCCGGCATGAGCGAAACTGTGAAAAATTCCGTTCGCCAAAGAATTCTTAAGAACCAAGCTGTAACTGTTTATACGGATCCAGTGGCTTCTCCATCAGGGTTTCCTTTTAAAGTAATTGAAAAAGAAAATACGCTCTTTGATAAAAAAGTTTATGAAGCTCGTCCACGAAAGTGCGACTTAGGTTACCTTCGTTCTACTTATAAAAAAGAAGACGGCACTATGGGACAACGTTGCGCCTCTGAACCTATCGAGACTTACCTCAAAAAAGGTGGGAAGATAGAAGATACAGTTGGACGTAAATGTCTTTGTAACGGGCTTTTTGCAGCTATTGATCAGGCGCAAATTCAAGATAATGGATACATCGAAGATATCATCATCACAGCAGGTGATGATCTTCAAAGCATCAAACGGTTCGTACAAAACGGTGAACGCTACTCAGCAGCCGATGTTGTCAGGGTATTGCAATCTGGTGCAGCTTCTGTAAAAGTAACTCCAGAAACGCTCAATACTCGCTCTGCCGAGATTTAAATTTTTTCAGCGAGATCTAATTCTTCATATATTAGCTGGCTTTCCAAGACATAAGTCTTGGAAAGCTCTAATCGATTAAATTAATTTTCATTCTCGCTCCTATATCTATCGCCTAAGGTCGGGGCATTGCTTGCCGACTGTCACCATAGTTCTCAAAATGGGAGAGTGGCGATTAATATCCAAAGGTTGAAAAACATTAAGCT
>JANPPO010000382.1:0-2339 GCA_031428555.1 Bdellovibrionales bacterium
ATTAAACTAGTTAAGCAGAAGCCTACTGCCAATTTTAGAATCGAAAAGAAAGCTTGAGTGCCCATCTTCTATCCTCCTTCGGAGCGCTTGAAATGCCGATTTCCTCGCCATAGCTAGACAATTGAAATTGGAATTTTTCAGAAGAAAGTTCCAAGCCTCCTGTCCAATATCTTTGATGATAACCTGCGCGTAGAAAAAATATGTCACTGAAATTCATTTCGTAACCTAAATGCATAAGCTTAGCTTTATCTGGCTGAGTCGATTGGGTTATGAGACCCCTGTATTCTAGGGCAAAGGTCGATCGAACATTATTTGACTGAATTGGAAATAATGATACTCCGACATCTAAATCTCCTTTTACCACGGCGGGGTTTGAAGTTGATGTTGAGAGTCTTTTCATCGCATTTTCAGTAAACGACATACCACCAACATCACGATAGACCGCCCCTATAGTTGGAAGCCACTTCCAAGGAGCTGTCATCAATATACCTGTATCAAAACCGAACCCGGTTCCCGCTTTTGCAATTCCAGCAGTACCAAGACTTCTTAGATTTAAATTTTGATCAGGATTTAATGAGAGTTCATTAATTTCAATTCGAGAAATCATTTTCCCAGTTACACCTAATTTAATTCTCCCATCGAAGAACCTCATATTGTAACCCATCAATAAAGATAAGTCGTTTCTGTAAAACGTATCAACTGCGGTAGCACTTGTCGCTCTTGCCGATAGTTCAGTTTTTTGTAGAATTGCGATACCA
This sequence comes from Bdellovibrionales bacterium, assembly GCA_031428555.1. Lineage (GTDB taxonomy): Bacteria > Bdellovibrionota > Bdellovibrionia > Bdellovibrionales > Bdellovibrionaceae. The sequence goes on from JANPPO010000382.1 coordinate 759, forward strand.
AAGTTTTTTGCGACGAAGGAAGGCATGATTTGGCCGCGCGAAGAGAAGTAAGTACCCACCTTAGTTTTCATCGTACTAACTACCTGTTTTATACTAAACGGATCTGTATATGCTTTTGAATTGTATGCACTGATACCTTTCGAATTAAGTTCCACTTCGGGATCGGCAATAGTTCCGTAATTATCTCGGAGCTTTCCTAAGCCGGCGGGATTTATAGCAATTGAAGTTTCGTCATTTGCAACAGCGATTGATGTGCCACCCATCGCTAAGTATCTTAAAGATTTATAGAACATACGTCGTTCCGTAAAACTTGTCGGGACACCCCAAGAAGTAGATGCAGCCAGCACACTTATGCTTAGAACTGCTAACAAGAAAATATAATGTAGTTTTCGTTCAACACGAGCCATTCCGTCGACTCCTCTTCTTCATTAGGGGTATCGGTCACTCGTGGCCTCAAATTGAGACATATTTCGAATTTAAACAACAAACTCGACTTACGGAACGTTTCCAGCGAACACCAATCGACATTCAAACAAATCCGAACGATCCGAAACTCGACTGACCGATGGGTCGAGTCCAGCATGTGGTAGTTCCCGTCCCGCTTACTTTCTTGCATTCAGAAACTTGGCGGCAGGTATCGGTCACAACGGGAGGAAGATGAAAAATCTAGAGTTTTATTTACAAAATAAAAGTTGTTACGGAGGGATATTAAGAAACCATAGAGCAAAGAGGCAATCACGTCGCCTCTCCAATCGAAAGTTCCATCATCTAACATTTAAACTAAATCGCGAGGTACATGCTGCGAGTTTAAGAACTCCAAAGACTTATTCAATCTGCAGACATGTTATTCGAGCTTACGCAAAGCGATTCCGCATTAGGATAGCCTCGCATTCGATCCAACATGATCATATTCACCTACTTATAAGATCCGATCGAAAATCAAATTACCAAGGCTTCTTTAGAGTTGTTGCTGGACAAATTGCGCAGCGTGTGACCGATACCTTTCATAGTGTAAAGTTCAAACAGAATTTTTGGAAATATCGGCCATTCTCGCGAATCGTGCGCACTAGAAAATCATATCTGATTACGAAAGCATATATTAGGCTAAACGAATTAGAGGCACGAAGAATTGTGCCCTATCAAAAGGCGAGACTTAAAAAGTCGACACCTGAACTTTGGAATTTGTTAAAGATAAATCCTCATCAAGCAGGCTGGCGGTTTTATGCTGAGGTACTAGATGACCTTGTCATCCACAAAACCCGTGACCGATACCCCAATTTGAGAGTTTAAGGAGGAGGGAAGGCTAGTACGTTTAGGAATTCTTTTCCGACTTGTTCTTTGTTGTTAGGTCCGCCAGCGTTGTTGATAGCTGTTTGCAAGAATTCACAGAGTTTTTCGTTAGTTGCACCCGACGTGCAGCTTACTGTATTTGCGTTTACTACAATGGTGCCAAGGTCAAACCTCATGGAATTTCTCGCTGCAGAAATTGGGGCGTCTAAAAATCCATATGCAATGGCTCCTTCAACCGCACTTCGGTTTTGGTTACAATTCCCGTTAAATGGAGCCCCTGCCGGCACTCCA
>JANPPO010000383.1:0-5529 GCA_031428555.1 Bdellovibrionales bacterium
ACTTTGGATCGCATCTAGCAACACGGGTAAAATCAAAGAATTTCAAAATTTACTTTATAATCATCCTGCTATCCAAGTTCACACTCAAAATGAAATTTCAAGCTTCACTTCGCCCGAAGAAAATGGCGATAGCTTCATTGCGAATGCTCGCATTAAAGCCCGCGCACTCCGTTCTGTAAAACACGAACAGTGGGTTGTTGCTGATGACTCAGGCTTAGAAGTTGTGGGCTTGGGAAATCTTCCGGGCATTCACAGTGCTCGCTACGCGGGCCCAAAAGCTCGCGACAGTGAAAACATCGCAAAGCTTATGAAGATGATGCAGATCCGAAATGTAACTGATCGAACAGCCCAGTTTAGAACTGCAATCGTTGCCTATACTCCAACGGGCGAAGAAATGATTTTCGAAGGTTTATTAAAAGGCAAAATTGCAGCGAAAGTCGCAGGCCTTCATGGCTTTGGTTACGATCCGATTTTTATTCCAGATGGTCAGGCAAAGACTTTGGCAGAACTTGAACCCGGTTTCAAAAATCAAAATAGCCACCGGGCCTTAGCATTCAAGCAGTTCATGGAAAAATTCAAAACTCTTGTATAAGAAATTCTGCCGTTAAACGTCACTTATCAAAAACTTAGACAGTTCTCCCTATGTAAGTTGCCTAAATTGTAGGTTTTACAATGGCCCCCATTTAGCACTCTTTTAAAACGATAAACTAACATGCTTATTACCACTGGATCGAAACGCTCAAAATAAGCCTTTATTTAAAGGATTTTTTTATGATCAGCAAAGCTTCAGCCCGCCTTTTATTAGTAACGACTTTGGTACTAACTAGTCTTACTTCTTTCGCATCACAGGCGACAACAAGTACTCAAGACCTTGATAACTTGTATAATCTACGTGCAAATGAAAGTCGCGTCCTCGCACTTTTAACATTAGTTGTTTCAGGACGACCAGTTGAAAACACTGATGCTAATTTAAAGCTTTTAAATCAGTTAAAGTACTTGGAAAAGAACACAGGACTTCAACCTTGGAGAGATTCCGCTAGTATTGTGCAATGCCCGCAAAACAAAACACAGCTTTGCTTTGGTAAAGAGATGATTCAGCATTCAAGAATTCTAGCTAAACAATATGTTCGCTCGATCAACCACATTGATGCCACTTACGAAACTGCTCTGAGCATAGTAAGTAAAGATCAACTTAGCGAGCGCCATTTGAAGGAAATTAAGGAACGCCCAGCTAGAAAAGCACAATCTGATTTGCTAGTTGCAACCCTTGAAAAAGAAATTGACCAACGAGGCATGGCTTCTTACAAAAGCCTAAACACAGCACTCACGCTTTTCATCGCTTCCGGTGCATTTTTAATGACCTTTATTTGGTTGGTTGTTGCTACTGCCGCGGCAGCTTCTTCAATTCCCATGGCACTTGTGCTTCTCGCAGTCATTGCAACTGGTTCTGGTGGCGTTGGTTATACTGCAAAGGGAATTCACGAAATGAGAAGTTCGGGTATCAGCCAAGTCGAGCAACAACTTCGCAATGAATTAAGAAATAACGATAAGCTACAAGAAAAACTTAATATCGATGCTGACGTTATAGAAATTCTAAATAAAGCGACCGCAGAAAAATCTTCAGTTGGAACAAATAAGGCAATGCCATAAATCTGAGCTAGGTTGAGTAATTCTTTTGGAGGCAGAAAATAAATGGTTTCTTCATTTTTGAAAATCTTGTTTCTAGCCTTCATTACAATTTCAACTGTCCCTGCACTCAGTGCAGAAGCTGAAAGCTGTAATGTCTTTTTTAAATTAGCCCCAGGCTACAACGCTTCAGAAGCTGGGAAACTTTCGCTACGCTTAGGAAATTCGAAATACAAATCTGTTGAAAACACTATAAACGGAATTACCGAATTAGTATTAGGCCGCGCAATCAGATTAGACGAGTTTTCCAAGATCACAGGTCGCCTTCTAGCAGATAAAAGTGAAGATCCTTATTTTGCGAAACTCGCAAGAGCATATAATCTTTCAGTTAAAGTTGATGCGAAAACTGAGTTTGCGAAAATGATTCCCAAAACGGGTCCCGTTTTAGTATTGATGAATCACCCCGCCAACAGTCGCGAGACCCTCGCCGTGACCGCCGCAGTTTCTATGCTTAGGCCCGATACCGTAGTCGCTATGACATCAATATTAAAAGATTATCCAAAAATAGCTGACAACGCGATTTTCTTAAACCCGTCTCCGTCTCCCGAAGCCAGGATTTACAACAAACGTGGCCGCGAACAAATGGACGAGCAGATTAAAAAAGGTGCCGTCTTAGTAGCCCATCCATCTGGTGAAGTTTCAACTTACCGACATTCTGAAAACAAAGATTATCAAATGGATCCCGAATGGAGAATGGGCATAGCAAAGTTGATCGAGAGCAATCCCGATGTGCAAATCGTGCTCATATATGTCGAAGCCCAGACGACAGAAACTTTTCAAAAAGTAAAAGCTATGAAGCCTTATGCAATTGGCGACGTTCTCAGTCCGATTTTTCATCTTAGAGAACTCGCGATGGGCCAGAACGCAACTTTCCCAATTAATGTCGCATCAGTTATTAAAGGCCAAGATGCTTTAGCAAAATCAAAAGGCGACTTAAATGCGATGATGCAATACTTACGAGCGCGAACTTATGCTCTCAAAGGTCGCTTCGAAAAACTAACTGATCAAAGAAAGTTAGAGCCTATCGCTGAACGTGGCGATGCCGAACTCATCAAGCAAGATATTTCACGAATGCAAATGTTGACTGAAGAAAAAGGTCTACAAGTTTTGATTGCTCAAGGAAAAGATATTCCAAATGTCGTTCGCGAATTAGGCCGCTTACGTGAAGTCACTTTCCGAAGTGTCGGCGAAGCTTCAGGGAAAAGCTTAGATGTTGATTCTTTTGATCAGCACTATCACCACATCGTGATGTACAAGCCTGACTCAAATGTCATTATCGGCGCTTACAGAGTTGCTTTCGTTGATAAGATCGTTCAGGAAATGGGCGTAGCAGGTCTTTATAACCGTACTTTTTTTGAATACGAAAGTTTACTTAAGGGTGAATTAAAAAATTCAATCGAGCTCGGGCGCGCGTTCGTAAACGTTGAACTTCAAGATCGCGACCGTAGAAGCGCAATTTACTTCCTTCCCTTAATTTGGAAAGGTATCGCAAAAATTTTAGAGCAAAATCCAAAATACACTCACTTGATGGGACCAGTTAGTATTTCAAATCAGTATTCAGACATCAGCAAAGCTTTGATGGTTCATTTTCTAACTCAGAAATTTGATACTCACTTGCGCGCTCAGGTCAGTTCCAAAACTGAATTTAAGCCAAGGTCGCCAGTTTTGCGGGAAGCTCTCTCTTTAGTGCCTCATATTGCAAACGTGAAAGAGTTGAACGCTCTCATCACCGAGATCGATGGAGTTGGAATTCCAAGTTTGATCAATAGCTACGAGAAGTTAGGTGCTCGGTATTTGGGCTTTAACTTTGACGCTGATTTTAATGCAGTTGATGGATTGATTTTTGTTAATCTACTAAAAGCTAACCGCGAAGAATTGACTAAATACTTTGGCGCAGAAGGTCTACAAAATTACCTGAAGTTTCATGGGATCGCGGACTAACAAATTCCTAATCTCAGAGCTACGTCCCATTCGTGAATTTTCCTATGCGGCCCCCCAGTTTTTTGGTACTAATTTTTAAACCAAAATCCCGAGGCGGCTTTCATGTCATTATCTCGCAGCACATCTCACGATTTCGATGGCAGTAACTTGAAACTTTTTACTGGCAATGCGAATCCTGAGTTGGCTCAAAAAGTCGCTCAAGCCATGGGAATTCCACTTGGGCACTCAAAACTCAGCGCATTTGCCGACGGTGAAATTCAAATCGAGATTCACGAAAGTGTTCGCGGTAAAGATGTCTTCGTGGTTCAAAGCACCTGCCCTCCAGTCAATCAAAACGCCATGGAACTTTTTATCATGCTCGACGCTCTGAAAAGAGCTTCCGCTGCATCGATCACGGCCGTCATTCCCTACTACGGCTATGCGCGTCAGGACCGAAAAGTCGCTCCCCGCGCTCCGATTTCTGCAAAGTTAGTTGCCGACTTATTGGTGGCAGCTGGTGCGACCCGGGTCGTTTCTGTCGATTTGCATGCGGCGCAAATTCAAGGATTCTTCAACGTTCCAGTGGATCACTTATTTGCAACTCCGACTCTTGCCCGCTACTGGCGTGAAAATTTTGGAACAGGCGACGAATTCGTGGCCGTCAGCCCCGACGCTGGCGGAGTCGAAAGAACCCGCGCCTTCGCGAAACGCATCGAAGCGTCCCTCGCCATCATTGATAAGCGCAGGTCCGGCCCGAACGAAGCAAAAGCCCTCCACCTCATTGGAGATGTTAAAGATAAAACAGCCATCATCGTCGATGACATGATCGATACGGCTGGTACCCTGACACAAGCTGTTGACACCCTCATCAAAAATGGGGCAAAACGTGTGTTCGCTGTTGCAAGCCACCCTGTCCTATCAGGGCCCGCTGTCAGTCGGTTGATGGAAAGTCCAATTGAAAAAGTATTGGTAACAGACTCGATACCCCTGTCCGAAGCAGCGAAAAAAAGTGGTAAAATCGACGTGATTTCAGTCGCACCTGTGCTAGCTGAAGCCATGAAAAGGATCCACGGAAATGATTCAGTCAGTTCGCTCTTTGATTGATCTCATTTAAACATTAAAAAAGAGCATAACGTAGTTAGTTTGTTTCGAAAATTCATTCAGTCGAGGCGCGACCGAGGAGAGCGTACTAAGAGTACGCCGACGACCGAGCAACGAAGGATGAAAGAATTTGCGGAACAAACCCGAGTAATAGGAAGTAGCCGAGGTAATGGCCTATGAAAAATCGTATCGAATTAACCGTTGAACCAAGAGAAACAGGTAAAGGCAATAGCCGCAACCTACGTTTCGATAAAAAAGTGCCTGCACAAGTGTATGGCGCTGTTGAAAACGTAAACTTACATGTTAGCGAAAAAGAAATTGTTAAATACAATGTTCGCGCATATGAGAATGCTCTTTTCACTCTCAAAAGCTCAAATGCAAAAGCAAATGGTAAAGTTGTTCTGATGAAGCAAGTGGATGTACATCCATTAAGCCGTCGTCCACTTCACGTTGACTTCATTGCACTCGATTTAACTAAAACTGTACGCGTAAGTGTCGAAATCAAGTTCGAAGGAAAACCTGCCGGTATCGCAGAAGGTGGATTACTAAACGTAGTCAACCGTTCGGTTGAAATCGAAGTTCTTCCAACTGACATCCCAGACAATATCTCTGTAGATATTTCTCACTTGGGACTTGGCGATGCTCTTCACGTATCTGATTTAAAATTACCAGCAAACTTAAAAGTAATTTCTGCTCCTGAATTAACAATCGCGGTTGTTAACGTTCAAGAAGAAGAAGTCATTGCCGCAACTGTGGAAGCTGTTCCTGCTGCTGGCGCTGCTGCTCCTGCCGCTGGTGCTGCTGCCGCTCCGGCTGCTGGTG
>JANPPO010000384.1:0-3791 GCA_031428555.1 Bdellovibrionales bacterium
TGATCAATTGAAGCAATTGAATGTGCAAATTCCAATGGACAAACTTGTTAACAACAAACGAGACGAAAAAGGAATTTTCTAAATGTTATTTCAAGATGCAAACCCCTTTCAGAAAAGAAAACATTTCAGAGACCAATTAAACTCTGGAAAGCTACTTCGCTTTCCGGGCGCCTTTAATCCGCTCTCGGCGATGATGATTGAAAAAAAAGGTTTTGAAGGGGTTTACATTTCTGGCTCCGTTTTATCGAATGATTTAGGTTATCCTGATGTGGGACTTACTACTTTAAGTGAAGTCGGTAATCGCGGAAGACAGATTGCTCGCGTGACGACTCTTCCATCAATTATTGATGCTGATACAGGCTTTGGCGTTGCGATGAATGCAGCTAGAACAATTCAGGAATTTCTTGAATTAGGACTTTCTGGTTGTCACTTAGAAGATCAGGAAAATCCAAAGCGTTGCGGGCACCTTGATGGTAAAAGCTTAGTTTCAACCTCTGATATGGTTCAAAAAATTAAAGCTGCAGATCAAGCTCGCAAAGTTGATCCTAATTTTGTAATCATTGCACGAACGGATGCGCGCGCCTCAGAAGGCTTAGACAAAGCGATTGAACGCGCGAAGGCCTATTTAGACGCAGGTGCTGATGTGATTTTTACTGAAGCTCTTGCTGACGAAAAAGAATTCGAAACTTTTCGAAAAGCTGTGAAAGCTCCGTTGTTAGCGAACATGACTGAATTTGGTAAGTCTAAACTTTTGACGACGAAGCAGTTGGAAAATGTTGGCTACAATATCGTGATTTATCCTGTGACGTTGTTAAGGCTCGCGATGAAGGCAGCTGAAAACGGATTAAATTCTATTCTTAAAGATGGAACTCAGGAAAACTCAGTTAAAGACATGCAAACTCGCCAAGAGCTTTATGATTTAACCGATTACGCTCGGTACAACGAATTTGATCAAAATATTTTTAATTTTAAATTGAAATAACCGTTCTTAAAGAAAGGGCTTTAAATGAGTCAAGACTATGTTAATCCGGATTATGTAGCTGAACCAGAAAAAGTAAATACGAAAAAGGGACTTGAAGGATCAGTTATTGATACTTCTTCAGTTTCTAAAGTAAACCCTGATACCAATTCTCTTATTTACCGGGGCTACCCTGTTCAGGATTTAGCAGAAAATTGTCGCTTCGAAGAAGTGGCTTACTTGATGTACAAAGGTGAGCTGCCAAATAGAACTCAGCTTTCAGAATTTGAAGCTTTAGAGAGAAGCTACCGTGATATTACAAAAGATAATCTGGGTGTGATCAAAGCACTTCCAAAAAAATGTCATCCAATGGATTCAGTTCGTACGGGCGTTAGCTTCCTTGGTTGCGAAGATGAAAGAGTCTGGGATGCAACTCCAGTTACTAATTACGATAAAGCTGTTCGCTTACTCGCGAAGATTCCAACAATGGTAGCGGCTGATTATCGTTTCAAAAAAGGTCTGGATTTTATTGCTCCAAGAAAAGATATGACCCTAGCGGAAAACTTTTTCCACATGTGTTTTGGAAAAGTTCCAGATGCTCAAGTCGTAAAGGCTTTTGATGTCAGTCTTATTCTGTACGCTGAACATAGCTTCAACGCTTCAACTTTCACGACACGTGTTGTGACAAGTACTGAAAGTGATATTTATTCTGCGACTGTTGCAGGTATTGGCGCACTTAAGGGCCCTCTTCATGGTGGCGCTAACGAAATGGTTATGCACATGATGATCGAAATCGCTGATCCCACAAAAGCAGAACAGTGGATGCTCGATGCGCTAGCAAAAAAGCGCAAGGTCATGGGCTTCGGTCACCGCGTTTACAAATCAGGTGATTCACGTGTTCCCACAATGAAAAAATATGCACAGAAGATGGCCGATATCACGGGCAATCAAAAGTGGATGCAAATGTATGAATCTTTAGAAAAAGTAATGGTCGAAAAGAAACGCATCTATCCAAACTTAGATTTTCCTGCAGGTCCTGCTTATTACATGATGGGTTTTGAAATTGATTTTTTCACTCCTATTTTCGTAATGGCTCGAACAACTGGCTGGAGTGCGCACATCATCGAACAAGCTGGAAGCAACAGAATCATTCGCCCACTTAGTGAATACATTGGCGCCGGCCAACGATCAGTTAAACCCTTAAGCGAAAGAGGCTAATGGAATGAAAAAGTTATTGCACTCATCATGTTTAGCATTATTAATTCTTGCAGTAACATCCTGCCAATCAACGAGCCCGCTAGTTCCCAATCCATACGAAACTGGCGGCACCTCACAAAAACGCAGAGAAACCCTCGGACTCGTTCCGCGCGGCCTTGACTTATCAAATGCTCCAAAGAAAATTGCGTTCGGCGCTTGCGCTGATCAAAATAAGCCGCAACCCATCTGGACTCAAATCTCTAGTGAAAAACCTGATTTGATGATCATGATGGGCGACAACGTTTACGCATCAAAAGAAGAAACAAAAAATCAAATCGAGCAATACAAGAAATTAGCGCAAATTTCCGAATATAAGAAAGCCCGTGAAGCCATTCCCTTCATGGCGACTTGGGACGATCACGATTACGGCATCGATAATGGCGGTGCTGACTACATAGCGAAAGAAGATTCAAGAAAAGCATTTTGGTATCACTGGCCCTATATCAAGGACTCAACACTTCTTGAGCAGCCAGGAATTTTTCACTCAAAAGTTTTGGGTGGGACAAAAGAAGGCCGCGGCCGCAAAGCTCGCGTCACTCCAAGCGTTCACGTCATCATGCTCGACACACGCTGGAACCGCTCTCCACTTCAATTAGCCGAAGTAAAAACGGTAACAGATGCAGCGCAATCACCCGACACTCCCCCACCTGTAAAAGCGAAATTCGCAGCAACGACAGATCCCAAAGCAACAATCTTGGGCTCTGATCAGTGGGAGTGGTTAGAAGATCAACTACGCGAACCCGCGGATTTCAAAATCTTAGTAAGCTCATACCAAGTAATCGCCGATGATCATGGTTGGGAAAAATGGGGAAATTTCCCAAGAGAAAAACAAAGACTCTACGATTTGATCGCGAAGACAAAGCCAAAAAACTTAGTGATCCTAAGCGGAGATCGCCACCTAGCTTCGATGGCGAAAACAGAAATCAAGGGCTGGGGAACACTCTACGACATCACATCAAGTAGCTTGAATAAGCCAAAGGGCTTACAAGAAAAAGACGCGACTTATATCACTGATGCTTACGGAAAAGAAAACTTCGGTTTGATGACTTTAAACTGGGAGAACCGCACTGCTCTAGTAGAAATCAAAGACCTAGAGAACAAGACAGTGCAGCAGCTTGAACTGAAACTAAAAAGGTGAGCCTAGCCGGCCGCCAGTCCACTTTTCTTGTCGACGGCGTGTCATGAACAAGATCCCAAAGCATTAGTTCGGGCGGCCACGACGGCCGCACGATAGCCCTCACATGGACGGATGCGCTTGGCAAAACCGGCAACTGCATAATTAAAAAAAGCCAGCTTAGTTAAGTTGGCTTTTTTTAATTAAGCTGTAATTGCTATCGCGAGATGCATCCATCCGTGAGAACGCTATCTGCCCGCCATCGTGGCGGTCAGAACAAAAATTCTTTAGGAAAATTTGCTGCGGTGTCGAGGCTAGCCGCCCGCCAAGCAAAGTGGACTTGCGGCCGGCTAGGCTCACCTTTTTTTAATTACAGTTATACGCTTGGCCGCGGATCGCTGTGTTTTGTGCGCCCAGAGTGTCGACCTTTACATAGTCTGCGCCTTTTTTGCGGGCTTCGGT
>JANPPO010000385.1:0-5078 GCA_031428555.1 Bdellovibrionales bacterium
AACTTCATCACATTGGCAGTACCGCAATCCCTGGAATTTATGCGAAGCCAATCTTGGATATTCTGGGAGTGGTGCCATCCAACGAAGAGCTTGATGCGAATCGAACTGAATTGGAATCTGTAGGCTTTATCTGGAAGGGTGAATACGGGATTGCAAATAGACGATACTGTGTTCTTTACGATGAAGGGGAAGAATTTGGATTGATCCATCTCCACCTTTTTCCCCAAACAAGTAGTGAGGTTGAAAAACATCTTATCTTTCGCGACTACTTAATAGCTTCTTCGATTGCAGCTAATCGTTACGAACAATTTAAAAAAAAGTTGGCACTTTCTTTTGTCAATGCTCGCACCGACTATTCTGAAGGCAAATCAGAGCTTATTACTCAGCTATTGGATGAAGCTTTTCGATGGAAAAAATGATCCCCCCACACACTTCTAGAATCAACATAATCGGAACAAGCGGAAGTGGTAAAACTACTTTTAGCCGTCAACTCGCAAAAAAGTTGAATTTCCCCATTATTGAAATGGATAAATTGTTCTGGGGTCCTAATTGGTATTGGCCATCTGATGAAGAGTTTTTTGGTAAACTCAAAAATGCGCTAAGCTCTGAGAAATGGATATTAGATGGAAACTACACGCGAACAATTCCGATCAAATGGGAAAAGGTCGAAGTGGTAATCTGGTTAGATTATCCTTTCTTGACCACTTTATTTCAAGCTATTCGAAGAGCTATAAAGCGATCTATCACGGGCGAAGAGTTATGGGAAAAAACTGGGAATAGGGAGTCTTTTAAGAAAAGCTTTCTAAGTAAAGATTCGATTATACTTTGGACAATCAAAACCCATAAGCCAGTTCGTAAAAAGTATGAGGAGTATATGAAAGACCCTAAGTATTCCCATATAAAATTTGTAAGAATAAGAAATCATAAAGAAGCGGATCGTTTTTTAGAAAGCGTCAGAAACGTAAATGGTCAGATAGAAGAGATAGAAGTTATACCAAGATTCTTAGGCGTGGGTTTAGGTACACATCATAAAAAATCTAAAACAATGAACGAGTTCTGGAGCTATTTCCTACAAATTACTTTTCATGAGGGAAAGACCGAGCGCTGGACAGCTCGGGAGAAAAAAGCTCAGTGGCTACTAGAAAATTTGAATCTTAAAAAAGATCATGCGGTTTTGGATTTGGGCTGTGGCGACGGCATTATAGATATTTGGTTATCTCGGTTTAATTGTAAGGCTACTGCCGTTGATCGAGCGGGTTCAGTTTTAAACCATGCAAAAAATGAAGATGATACTCAAAAAGTTGACTTCATACAGAGTGACCTACAGTTAGTAGAATTCCCCGAACAAACTTTTCATGGAATTTTTATTTTTGAAACACTTGGTCTGTTAAAAAAAGAGGAAGATCTAAAGCTACTCGAGAGTACGTATAAATGGTTAAAAAAAGGCGGACGGATTGCTGTTGATTGCCCAATTAAGCCGAGTGAAAAAAATGTTTGGAAAAAAGAGTTTCCATCTGGAGTTGTGCACGCTGACACTTCCTTTGATGTGAATACTAGAATTCACGAGCTCAATTTTGAATTTCAATCTACTACGGAGGAAGCTTTTATTCTTAAAGATTCAGCCTGTTCCAATTATGCCCCCGAGGCTGGAATTAGTAGGTACATTTATACGCAAGAAGAGCTTCAGAAGATATTAGAGGATATTGGATACAAAGTTCAGTTAGTCCCTCATTATTACGGCCAAGATTATTTTGCACTGATCGGGATTAAGGAATAACGCTTAACCCTAAAGACTACAAAGTCATTATGATGGTAACTGCTATTCAAAAAACTAGAGATTAGCTTGGACTTTACTTGGACACCTAAAAACAAGTTGTGTAATCTTTTGAAGATTTTGAGCAATTGGAATTCCAAGGATGTAGCTAATGACAGAGCAGTTAGGAATAGAAAAATCAAAAAATTACCTTTCATCTATAGCTGCAGTGGAGAGTATTCAGCGAGATCCATATTGGCCTAAGTGGGATTCGCCTTGGTGGCACATGAGTCTTCTTAATGAAATGGGTTGTGCCAAGGACATTCCACAAGTGGTTGTTTCAAAGATGGTAGAAGTTTTGAAAACACATTACCTCCCAGTATTTCCAATCAAAGAAGATGAAGTCCCCAAAGGTACCGATCCCTTTAGAAAGATCGCTTGCCTCTGTGCGGTCGGCAACATGTATCAGGTTTTGTTTAATGCTGGGGCTAATGTTGATACCGAATTGCCATGGATGCGTGAGTGGTTTTTGCGCTATCAACTACCTGATGGTGGATTGAATTGCGATGAAAAAGTTTACACGAAGCCAATCCCAAAGAGTTCGATTGTTACAACGCTTTCTTGCCTGGAGGCTGTTCTTTTTTGTCGGCGTGGTGATCTTACCCAACGTGAGATCACATTTCTTAATCAAGGCGCAAGCTATCTTCTGAAGCAAAGTCTTTTTCGCAAAGTTTCAAATGGCGAAGTTATAGATAATAACTGGCTTGAAATAAGGTTCCCTCGTTTCTACGAGTACGACTTTCTTCGCGGCTTTTATTTCTTAGAGAAGTGGCGACAGCATTCAGGGTTTTCGATTCCCGACGATCTTGTAGATGAAGTTGAAGAGCTCGTGAAGCGGCAAATGACAGATCAAGGAATCAAACTGAAGCGATACAATCTCTTTGATAAAAGAAGCTACAATCCAAATGAAGATGGGACGTGGACTTGGGGCGAGGCATCCGAAATTGAATTAATGAAGGCAATCAGCTTTGAGGGAAGTCTCTGTTCACCGCTTACGGATAAATGGAACGAAGTGAAACCAAGGACCGCCCTCGTTACCGAGTCGTACGATACGGTCTACAAAAATCCCATCATGCTTAGGGCTGGCGACACAGTAAAAATCGAAAAGCGAGAAACGAATCCTGATTGGTTGGGCTGGGTCTACTGTGTTGATAGTCGTGGTATTGCGGGCTGGGTCTCTGAAAAGTATTTGAAAGAGTCAGGACAAACAGCAGTTGCCATCAAGGACTACGACGCAACAGAATTGACATCGTCATCCGGCGAGCAACTTAAAATTTACTATGAGGAATTTGGTTGGTGCTGGTCCCGTAATAAAGACGGCGTGAAGGGTTGGATTCCATCAAAAAATTTGAAATTTACCAAATAGATAGCAAGCCAAGTGCAAAGGATAACTGATGAACGAAAAACTCGAAGCGTCGGCAAAGCAATATGATTCAATCGCTCAAGAACTTGTAAAAGCAGCTGATCATTATAGAACGGCAGCGAGACATTTTCGCAACCAAGAAATTCCACGTGGATCTGCCCATGCGTATGCGGGTCTTGGACATATCAACAAAGCTGAATTGTTGATTAAATCAGAGTCAATAAAGCACGCTGAGAATTCGGAGCCATAGTGGAGTCATATCTTAATAACAGGCGACATCCTGTGGACGTCGCCAAAGAAATACTCAAGAGCAAGTTTCCCAATGCAAGTATCGGTTTTGCTGCTGGTAGCTTCCAGCGGGGTGAAGCAACGACTTCCTCTGATATTGATCTCGTTGTTGTTTTTGAGAAAGTCGAATCTGCTTGGAGGGAATCTTTCTTATTTGAAGGTTGGCCCATCGAGGCTTTTGTTCATGACCCAGAAACACTTAATTACTTTTTTCAAGCGGTAGACGGAAAAGACGGTGTCCCAGCGTTGCCAGCAATGGTTTTTGAGGGAACGGCTATTCCTGCACCCTCTGAATTAAGCTTTAAATTGAAAAGTAGAGCTGAAAAGGTTTTAAAGGGGAAACCTGAAGAATGGCCAAAAGAAACAATTTATCATGAACGTTATGGTATAACGAATCTGGTAGATGACCTTCGTGATCCAAGAAATAATTTAGAAGCACACATCATTATCGCAAGTCTTCATGAATCCTTAGGTGATTTCTATTTCCGTGCGAATGGTCATTGGTCAGCATCAAGTAAGCACATCCCTCGACGTATGGTAAAACTTGATCCACAAATGGGAAAGCGATGGATACAAACATTTGAAGCTGCCTATCAAGGAGAACATCTAAAATTGATAAATTTTGTGGAAGAGCTGTTAATGCCGCATGGAGGTCTTCTGTTTGATACTTATAAACGAGTAGCTCCAACAACCTGGCGATTGCCAGACGGGGAATAATTTTGAGTCACGAAAAAGCTGGCAAATATTCGTGCTACGAATATGAGCGTAAATTTCTCTTAAAGGATTTACCTTTGGATCTTCTTAACTCTAAAGACTACAAAATCATTGAAGACAAATATTTTAAAGGAACCAATCTTCGTTTGCGAATAGTAATATCGCCAGAGGGAAAAATACTAGATCGCAAATTCACGCAAAAGTATATTCCCGAAAATTCCACACTCGCAAAAAATAGCATTACGAATCTCTATTTGAATGAAGCCGAAGCGGCATTACTGAATCAACTTCCAGGCGCCATGCTGAGAAAAAAACGATATCAACTTAAACCGGACAACTATAACTTTTCTATTGATGAGTTTGAAGGGAATCACTTGGGCTTAATTATTGCGGAAATTGAATTTGAAACTGAACAAGAGATGAATAGTTTTTCAAATCCGTTTACCGACGCGAAAGAAGTTACGCTTGATCATCAATACTCAGGTGGAACCTTGGCCCTCGAATGAAGAACTGCATATTCTGTAAAATTATTAGTAGAGAATTACCCGCAAGCTTTCTTTACGAAGATGAAAACTGTATTGCCTTCCTAGATATTCATCCAATAACGGAGGGACATGTCCTTGTTGTCCCTAAGCAACATCAAGAGCGGTTTACACAACTTAACAATGAAATCGTGGGGCAACTCTTTAAAGTTGGGCATAAAATTTTAAAGGCTATCGAGCTGTCTGAAGTAAAATGTGAAGGGGCGAATCTATTTTTATCTGATGGAGTAGTTGCTGGACAGGAAGTTATGCACTCACACCTTCATATTGTGCCAAGATATAAAGGCGACGGGCAGCGAACCGGATTTTCACACTCTGACCCAGATCAATTCCCTAGAAAACGGCTTGATGAAATTGC
>JANPPO010000386.1:0-8880 GCA_031428555.1 Bdellovibrionales bacterium
CCTTCATTTCAAAGAAGAACTTGTTCAGATTTCTGAGGAATGGGAAACATTAATATTAGACTACATCGAGCTTCACCCCGAAGGCACATATGATTTAACGATCGCATGTTGTTTTATGGAAGACTGGGTGACCGCACTCAAACTTGTGAACAAAGCTGAATCATGTGCGCAAAGAGATTGGCTTGAATTAGAAATTCTGCTGAAACTTGGGCGCTACATTGATGTCTTGCAGGCGCTTCACGAAATTGAGTTGCGCTGGGCCCATGAGGGCGAAACGTTTTTTGCAACTGCCTACATTCGCGCCCAAGCTCTATACGGTTTAGGCCAAAGAGAAAAAGCACTCGAGGTTTTAGAAAGCTTACTCGCATCTCGTCCACTTTACCGTCAGGGAATGGAACTTCTTCACATCTGGAGAGGTAGTCCCTCTTGAGACGTACTTTTTGGATTTTGATTACTCCTGCTTTCTTTCTGACAATTTTTATTTGGGGTTTTCAGAAATACCTCGCGCCTAAAATTTTAAATGTCGCTATCGACAAAATCGAGAGCCTGTCAAAAAAAGACGGCCCCTTCGAAGTCCGAATCCAAAAAGCAGAGCTACTTTATTTCCCACCAGGCTTAAGAGCCGAAGACGTGACCTTAAAGCCTAAAGGCTCCTGGTCCCAGTCTTTATCGGACATTCAAGTTCAGGTTATTGAAGCGCGTTTAGAAATCTTCAGTCTGCTCATTGGAAAATTAAAAGTTGCCATTATCGAAATCGATACGCCCCAGTTCGAAATGAGTTTTGCTAATGACGGCAAATCTGATTTTGATTTTAAATTTCCTTCCAAGCTTGATTGGGCGCCACTTATGGCAAAGCTTCAAGAGATTCCGCTAGAACAACTTAAAATCAAAAATCTTAATTTCAAAATCCGCGAAAGAAAATCAAAAGCAACGATTTCGTTTTACCCGACCGATCTACAGGTTTTGCAGTTAAAAGATTTGTTACAGATAAAACTTTCTGTGCCTCATGCTGTTGCTTCTTGGGATCAAAAAGAGAGATTGAAGACTGAAATTCAATTTATGACTGTGGTGACCCCTCAGGCAGTTCGAATTCAAAAATTAAGCGTCATTAACGAAGCTCTTACTTTTCAATTGTCGGGAGAACTCAAATCAAAACAAAAGAAGAGTCCTCAGGCGCAAGTACTTTGGACGGCTTCCGTTGACTTAGATAAACTTCACGACACTTTGAGTTTGGTTTTAACCGATCGAAAGCTTCCGGCGTTTTCAGGGGATCTAAAAGCGCAAGGTAGCTGGTCGCCGCAATTAAATGATTTCCTCAATTCAGATTTTAATTTGCAGACCGAAGCCGTCAAGGTCGAAGAGTTTAGCATCGGTGATGCACAGGTTAAGGGGACTTTAAAGGGAAAAGAAATTGCACTCGAGAGTTTGAAAGTACAACATCCTGCCGGCGATGTAAAAATTAAGAACGCCCGACTTTCTTTAACGGAAAACTTTCCACTTTCGCTGAAACTATTAGTCGAAAATCTTGATCTTCAGAAATTGTTTCTATCCTTAAACTTAAAAAATATTCCAGTCGACATGCAGCTTGAAGGCGACGCCGCTTGCAAAGGTCAACTCAAGCCGCTTCGTTTTGATTGTGATTTCGAGGCAAACGCAGCCGACATCAGCGTTCGAACTGAAATGACCAAAAGCTCTTTTGAAATTTTAGGATTACAAAATATATCGGGTCGTGGCCAAGTTCAAATCAATTTGGAAAAGATCACTTTCCGAAGTGGTCTTACGATGGATAAGTCGAAAGGCGAAGCAACTGGAGTCGTTGATTTTAAAAAAGGGTTTGAGATCAGTTTTAAAAGCCCAGAACTGCATTGGGATGAAATTAAGAATCTTTCGAATCTGAAGATTAAGGGACAGAGCCAAATTTCCGGAACGACTCGCGGGAATACAAAATCTGCGACTTTGAAACTTGGCTTGAAAAATATCAATCACGAGATGTCGGGCTTCTTCATGGGTGATACTGAAGTTGATATGCTATACGAAGCTGGACACATTCTGATTCCTTCAGCAACGGGCCGCATTGATCAAAGTCTTTACACCGCAGTAGTTGATATTGATTTGAAGGAATCAAGTATCAAGGGAAATTTAAACTTTTCTAAGGCGCGACTACAGGATGTTAAAAAAGCTTTGGAAGGCGCGATTCCAATTCCTATCAATATGGAAGGTGTTGGAAAAGGTCAGGCTGAATTTAGTGGCCCACTCAATTTTTGGAAACTCAATACAAGTTTGAACGCTCAGTTTAATCAAGTGACACTCGTAACTGAGTCTTTCAAAGAGTTAAACTTAAACATTGATAGTGTTGACGGAAATTTTAGTTTGAAAAAGGTTGAAGCCAAAAGAAATAAAACGACGCTTAACGCAAGCGGATCGATCTCAAATGAACAAGAATTAGATCTTGAGGCAAATTTACAAAATTATTTGCTGGAAGAAAGTGATTTCATATCGAGGATGAAATGGCCCCTGAATGGCCAAATGAATTCTCAAATGAAGCTGACTGGGAAAATGAATAATCCAACTCTTTCTTTAAGCGGACAGTTCACAGAGTTGCTTTTAGAAGATAATGAAGTGCCAAACTCAAATTTCAAGCTTGAAATTTTGGATAAAAACTTAATAGCTGAGGGAATCTTTCTAGGAAACCAAATCCAGGCCATTCTAGAATATCCTTTGAAAGAAGGCGATAAGCCGCTTCGACTGCGGATGAAGACCCAAAACTGGGATTACACACCTTGGCTGTCGCTATTGAATGCCGGCTCACTTAATCAAGATACCTCCGGAATTTTGACAAGCGATATTGATCTCAATTCTGCAAGCGGAAATTTAGAAAAGCTTTCTGGAAATATAAAAATTCAGAATTTTTCGCTAACGAAGCAGGATTTAACTCTTCAAAATAGCCAACCACTTTCTATAACTGCCTCTAATGGCACTTACGATATTCAGCATTTCGTTTTGAATAGCAGTAAAGGTAAGGTCGAGGTCATTGGCGAAAATATCAATGCGAATTCTTTAAATCTGCAGATCAATGCTGATTCAGATTTAAAACTTGCGCAGTTGTTTATTCCTCTCTTCGAAGAAATCAGCGGTGCGATTCACGTGAGATCTACAATCTCGGGCAGTTTGGATCGGCCGCAGCTGATTGGTTCACTGAAAATTGATAATGGTTATTTCCGAATCAAAAATTTTCCGCATCCATTCGAAAAAATGAGAATTGATACGACGTTTTCTCAGTCTCGAGTTTTATTTAATGAAATAAAAGGGATCCTTGGCGGCGGTGACATAAAAGGTGAAGGTAGCTTGCAAATTCAAGGGCAAGAAGACATCCCAATGTTATTAAGATTTAAAGCGCGGGGTGTTTCACTCAACTTGCCGGATAAGGTTCGAACTCGCGGTGATGCGGATCTTACTTTTTCGGGCAAGTGGTTTCCATTTACATTGGCTGGTGTTTACCGAATTGCTTCTACCAATTTTGAAATGGATTTCACTGGTGGCAAATTTGCTAAAGACATTAAACAAAACTACTACCTACCACAAACAATAAAAGAAAAAATTACGGATCCGTTGAACTTGGATCTGCAACTCGTCTTTGATAAGCCTATTCAAATTAAAAATTCTCTTCTTGAAGCTCAGGCAGTGGGTCAGCTGGGAATCCGTGGAAGCCCAAGCCTTCCCATATTAAATGGGAAGTTGACCGGGCTTAAAGGCAGTAAATTATTTTTTAAAGATAAACCTTTTGAAATTCAGTCGGCCTCAATTCAGTTTGATAATCCAAATGAAGTCGATCCGAACCTTTTCATTGCCGCAAAAACTCGAATTGAAGAATACGACATTACGCTTCTGATTCAGGGAACCGCGAAAGAGCCTTCAGTTAGGCTTTCAAGTCAGCCTCCACTTGTAGAGAATGACATTATTTCTCTGCTCGCGTTAGGAGTAACCTCGACGAAACTTGCCACAGTTAAATCAGCTGAACAACAGACTCAAACAGCAAACGAGGTTTTCGCGGCTGCATTTCAAAGCACAGGGCTAACGCAAAAAGTGCAGACTGCTACTGGTTTTAACGTTCAGCTTTCAAATTCTTTTGATACAACTCGAAATATTAGTGTTCCGAAATTTACTATTAGTCGAAAGTTGACTAAAAGAACGAATGCCACTGTCGCATTTCCAGTAACTGGTGATCAAAAAACTCCCGAAGGTAAACTGCAATATAACTTAACTGACAACTGGTCCGTTAATGGCAGTTACGAAACTAAAAAGTTTGAACAAAGTAATACTGGAATTGAAAATCGGGAAACCCCTAGCATTTTAGGTCTTGATCTAGAATTCAAACGAGAATTCCGATGGTAAGAACTCTACTTGGAATCCTTCTCATTATTTTTTCGAGCTCTGCTGCTTTTGCTCGGTATAAAGTTGATTTAAGTCTGGTGCCCCAAGAAATTCAAACTTCGATTGAATCAGCAGTTAAAAACTTAACCCTTGATAATATGACAGCAAGTGAGGTCGATGATCTTTTAAAACTCATTTACTTGAGTGCTCAATATGACCCTGTACGTGCAGTTTTTACTTCTGACCGAGATATTCAATTCCAAATCTCCAAACGAGTCCGGATCAAAGAGATCAACTTTAACGGCCTCAAAGGAATGAGCGCTTCAGATGCCCGAAAAATTATTACGGCGCAAGAAGGCGATGTTTTTGATCCAGATTTACTTATTCAGCAGGGACAAAGTCTTCAGGATACTTATAAATCGATGGGCTACCTCAATGCTGAAGTTGATATCGAGTTCCCCGTTTCGAACGATCAACAAATTGATCTTAAGATTAACGTCCGCGCTGGCCAGCCAGCTAAAATTAGAAAGATTGATCTTAAAATCGAAAACGAATCTCTCACTATCCCGCTTCAATATACGCTTCGAGGCTTCATCAATGATATCCTGACTCAAGATACACTTAAGGCAATGCAGACTGAAGTTGAAGAATTTTTGAAATCAAAGAAAGCTTATCAGGCCACGTTTGTCGCGCCTGAAGTTACTCTTTCATCAGATCAAAAGTTTGCTTACGTTAAGTACGATATTCAAAACGCGGATCAGTTTGAATTTCGAATCGAAGGTTCGAGTCAGATTTCTTCTTTGTTAAGTCTTGATGATCGACTTGATTTAGACAATACACCTACTGGTGGCACAAACCTTCTTCCAGAATTGACGAATCGATTGCGCAGTTATTACTACCAAAAAGGTTATGCACGTGTCGAGATTACTCTTTCTGAAAAGTTAGTTCCGCAAGAACACCGACGAGAAATCACTTTTCTCGTGAAAGAATCTTCGGTTGTTAAACTTGATAAACTTATTTTACAAGGCCGTTACTCTCGAAAAACGGAGTACTACGAAAAACTTCTGTTCAAAAACGCCTCTGATCCAATTCGACAAAAGCTTTATGTCAAAGAGGATTTAGATCAGGCAGTGACCTTCATGGTTCAGGAATTACAAAACGAAGGTTATTTGCTGGCTCAGGTTATTTCTTCCCGGGTTGTTTTTAATCCTGCTAAAGATCAGGTCAATATTTTAATTAATTTGGACGAGGGTTTACAGACAGCCGTCAAAGGTATCGAGTTTGCAAATGCAAAAGCATTTGATAAAGCAGTTTTGGAAAAGACAGCTGGATTAAAACCAGGAGAGCCTCTTCAACTTGCAAAAATTGAAAAGTCCATCAAGGACCTCAAGACGCTTTACAAAGAAAATGGCTATCTTGAGATGATGGTCCTTAATGAAAAGCAGGATCTAGTTCAGTACAATGAAGATAATTCGCAGGCGACGCTTGTGTATAAAATATTTGAAGGTCCACAAGTAACAGCGCAGTCAATTGTGATCGAAGGTCTACGTGCGACACGGGAATTCGTTGTTCGTTACGAACTCGATTTTAAAGAAGGTGATCTCTTAACTCCTACAAAAATTGAAGAGTCCATTTCGAGATTGCAAAGAACGGGCTATTTTTCTTCAGTCGATATTCGTACCCTCGAAGATAAAACTGAAGTATCAAAACGAACCGTCTTAGTTCGCGTTAGTGAGGCAGAACCTGGTATACTCCAATTTGGCGGAGGCGTAACCAACGAGCGAGATTTCACCGTACGTGGCTTCGTCGGCCTAGGTTACCGAAATCTGTGGGGAACCGGTCGTGGATTTTCTCTTCGAGGCGACGGAAGTTATAATTTAGTAGACGCTGAATACCTCGAAAATAAATTCAGTTTTGGTTACCTCGAACCATTTTTATTTAACTCTCGCTACAAAGGTCGCTACAACTTGACTCGTTCAGATACGATTACAGATTTTGAAAATAAACGAGTTTCTAAAACTATCCAGCAAACCTTCTCAATGGAAAAAGATTTTACAAAACATGTGACAGGCGTCTGGGATATTTATTCCCGCGCTAGTTCCGAAGACTTTAATATTCGTGGACCCAAGGAAAGAAAAGAGCTTGAGATCGCTGCCACCGGCGTGACATTAGATTTAGACTACCGTGATAATTTGGTTCGACCTCGAAACGGAAATCAATCTCGCTTCAATGTCGAGTTCGGCGCACCTGCTTTAGGTAGTACAAAAACAATTCATTATATCCGAAGCTCTGCCTCTTTTACTCACTTCAACAGTTTTTCCAAAGAGCGCCTGACTTGGGCGAACGGACTTCGCTTCGGATATTTACAGAACTTAAGCGAGCGCAATGACGGCGGTGTTCCTTATGATAAAAAGGGTTTTTACCTGGGTGGCCCATCAACTATTCGTGGCTTTGATCCGACTCGCGAGGCTTTTCCAGACACGAAATTACTGAACGACATGCTAGGAAATAAAATGACCCGGCAAACCAAAATGGCCCTCGTCAGATCAACGTTCAGTTACCCAATTTGGGGAATCGTTGATGGAACGATCTTCTATGATGGCGGACGAGTCGAAGTAGGCGGTCTCGATTTAGGTTTTGGCTATAGACATGCCGCTGGGGTTGGAATTCTGATTAATACTCCGGTGGGCCCTCTCAATCTGGAAGTTGGCTGGAAGCTTGGTAAGCTCTATGAAGATGAGTTGCCATCCGTATTCCACTTATCTTTCGGTTCCTTTTAGTTCGGTTCCTTTTAGTTTGGTTTGGTTTAGCGGGCAAGGGAGCTTAGCACCTAGCGCCAATTGCTATTCCCGCTCGTGAAATATTTGTTTTTCTTCTCCTTCTAAGTTAGCTTCAGGCCTCCTAAAAATCCTATTTTTATCTCTACTATTCCGGAGGATCCATGCGTCAGCATCAAGTTCGAGTCTACCCATCAAAAGAAAAATTAGAACGTCATGACCAGTTGGCTTGGAAGATGGCCGAAGTCGCGTCAGATCAGACAAAAATTTCTGAAGAAGTTATCGATATGGTGATCAACCGCATCATCGATAATGCCTCTGTAGCGATCGCTGCGGCGAATCGCAGGCCTGTTGCTTCAGCTCGCGCAATGGCGATTGCTCACCCCCGAAATGGTGGCGCAACGGTTTTTGGAATGCCAAATGACCAAACTTTTTCTTGTGAATGGGCTGCCTGGGCAAATGGAACTGCTGTTCGCGAACTTGATTACCACGATACATTCTTAGCTGCGGATTATTCTCACCCAGGGGATAACATTCCACCGATATTGGCAGTGGCTCAGCAAAAAAATAAAACAGGTGCTGAGTTTTTGAAAGGCCTTGTTGTTGGTTACGAACTTCATGTGAATTTAGTAAAAGGAATTTGTCTTCATAAGCACAAAAAGGATCATATTGCTCATCTTTGCCCGGCTCAGGCTGCAGGGATTGGAACAATGTTGAATCTTTCGACTGAACAAATTTATCAATCGATCCAACAAGCGGTCCACGTTTCCTTTTCAACTCGTCAATCACGTAAAGGTGAAATCTCTTCTTGGAAAGCATACGCCCCTGCTCACGCTGGTAAACTAGCGGTTGAAGCTGTTGACCGCATCATGCGCGGTGAAGGTGCACCTTCACCGATTTACGAAGGTGAAGATTCGGTTATTGCTTACATGTTGGATGGAAAGGACGGAAAGTACACTATTCCACTTCCAGAAAAAGGCGAAGAAAAACGCGCTATCTTAGAAACTTACACAAAAGAACACTCAGCTGAATATCAATCTCAAGCTTTAATCGATTTAGCTTTCCGAATGGGCTCTAAAGTTAAAAACTGGGATGACGTAAAAGATGTTTTGATTCACACGTCTCACCATACTCACTATGTGATTGGAACGGGCGCGGGCGATCCTCAGAAAATGGATCCGACTGCTTCTCGTGAAACACTTGATCATTCAATCATGTACATTATCGCGATCGCTCTTCAAGATGGTAAATGGCACCATGTTCACTCTTATGAACCTTCGCGCGCGCAGCGGGCTGATACTGTGAAATTATGGCATAAGATCAGAACAGTTGAAGATCCTAAATGGACTCAGGCTTACCACGACATGGATCCGAATAAAAAAATGTTCGGCGGCAAAGTCGAAATCACAATGAACAACGGCGAAAAGATTATTGACGAACTTGGTGTTGCAAATGCTCACCCTGCTGGCGCTAAACCATTCAAGCGCGCAGACTATATCCGCAAATTTGACATTTTGACTTCAGAAATTATTCCTAAAGCAGAACGTGACCGCTTTATTAATCTAGTTGAAAAACTCCCAAGCTTAACAGCTGATCAATTGAAGCAATTGAATGTGCAAATTCCAATGGACAAACTTGTTAACAACAAACGAGACGAAAAAGGAATTTTCTAAATGTTATTTCAAGATGCAAACCCCTTTCAGAAAAGAAAACATTTCAGAGACCAATTAAA
>JANPPO010000387.1:0-3498 GCA_031428555.1 Bdellovibrionales bacterium
AAAAAACTTATATGCTTTCGTCACCGAAAAGCCACTACACCGTGATTCAAAAACATCGCGGGACTTTACGGGGGTTCATCGGTCAGCCAGCCCTTATCGTGACGACAGAAAAATATCCAGCTGATCCAAGAAATTATGCAAAATGGGATTCGTGTGAACCAACGACTTTCCAAGTTTATCGCTCATTTTTTGGAAAGCCAGAACTGTCGCGCACTTTTACAATCTGGGCTTGCAGTCAGTTTCAAGGTTTGTTGAAAGAGTAAGTTTGCTCGTCTCAAGAAAAGTTTGATCAGAAGTTTGCTACTTCAGCTGATTCAAAATAAATTTTTCCATCCAGGGGCCGTAGCCTACGTGTCCCCCACCATCCGTAATGGTGACGTGCCTTAACAAAGAAGGTTTTAAATCTCGATAAATTTTAGAATCAATCAAAGGATCATTCGCAGCGACAACATAATGCTGAGGAATCTGAATTTCATCCAAGAAAAAAAGTGCTGAACAAGATCTATAATAATCTTCACGATCTTTAAAACCATGAGTTCTTGAAGTAAAAAACTCATCAACTTCAAAAATCGACATATGCGCTTTAATCTTCGCCTTCGGATACCAACTTCGCAAAATTTTATTGAATCTTAAGTCGTAAATTCGGCACAAACCAGTTTTGAGTTTTCGAGATGTTCGATCTAGATCAAGAGGCGCGCTCACGGAAATTAATTTCTGCACTCTTTTTAAAGTTTGCGCTCGGGCCCAGTTCAGCATGATAGAAGCACCCATCGAAAAACCAAGCAGATAGATTTTTTGAAATTTTCCAAGATTTTCAACGTACGAAAGAACGGCCTCTAAATGTTCTTTTTGCCCAGCGTGACTGGGCGGATTTCGAGGCCACTGAACCTGCACGACGCACCAACCAGAATCGATTGCTGCACGCGCGCTCCACAAATTTTCTGAAGTATCCCAGTCGCCACCAAGGCCATGGAGAATAATCAAAACTTTCGTTCGAAGCGGAGTCATTTTAATTTTGAATTCGTTATCTGCCTCTAGAGGAATGACTTTTTCGGTCCATTGTTGTTCTGCAGTGAGCTGAGGATAAGATTTCGGCCAAATTGTTTCGAAATGACCACCGAAGCTGAACCGGGGTTTGTTAAACTTCATTGCTTAATTTAACCGCACTCTATTGCGCACAGCAATGCATTTGTTAAAAAAGCTACACTCAAAGGCAAAGTGCAGCTTAAATTTGTGAGTCCACAAAATTACGGGGTTTTTAAAAACCCCACATAACAAACTGAATATGACTTCGTTGTATTCACACAAGGAGACCACATGAAATTATTCGCTATCGCTATCGCTTTCGTAGCTTCTGCAGCACTTGCTAACCCAACTGCAGCTACTACAACTAACACTGAGACTGCTACAACTACTGAAGCTCCTCACGCAGGTCACGGAACTAAAGCGACAACAAAAAAGACAAAGACAGAGACAACTGCTACTACAGCAACTGCTCCTTGTACTAAAGAAGATGCTAAAGCTGGCAAATGTAAACCAGAAATGACTAAGTAATTTTTAATTACTGAAGTGATTTAAAAAAAGGCCAACTGATCAAGTTGGCCTTTTTTATTTTTCATTACCGAAGGTTGATCTTCGTATTAGAAATTTGAAAATAAAAACTATTTGTATTCGATTTTCCCAATGACAACTTCTTCGCTGCCCGCTGGCTTTTGAATCATTGTGACTTCATCCACTTTTTTACCTAAAAGAGCTTTTCCCACTGGAGATTTCCAGGAAATTTTAAAAGCCTTTGTATCAACTTCATCTTCACCTACGATTTGATATGTGACGTCATCACCTTCTTCGTTGGTAAAAGTGACAGTTGCGCCAAACAAAACGGTCTCAGACTGGACTTGAGTCGGATCAACAATAACTGCCGCATCCAACCGGTCCAATAAATATTTAACGCGAGCATCAATTTCAGCTAGACGTCTTTTCCCATAATGATAGTCAGCATTTTCCGAAAGATCGCCATTACTAGCGGCCCAAGTCACAGTTTCCACGACCTTAGGCCGTTCTTTGTGCATGAGATCTGAGTATTCGTCCTTAAGACGTTTGAGTCCAGTCGGGGTAATATAATTTTTTTGTCCATCTTGAGCCATGAACAAAACACTATCTCACTTTCCAGACTTAATCATTTCCTAAATGCAGCCGAAAAAAGATAAGTGAATTCAAAACTTAAACGTCTTAGCATTGCCGCCATTCTTTCCGGTTCCGGATTTGGTGCCACTCTATTGTGGTACAAATCGACCGATCGCTCGCTTATGAACTCGGGCGAAATCCCACTTGCGCAAGTTGGCCGTGTTTCTGACGAAGTTCTTCGCCGCCCCCCTACAAGACTTCTTTGGCATTCAGTTAACACAGGTGACTCTTTGTTTAATGGCGAAGCGATTCGAACAAGCACCTTAGGTGAAGTTCGAATTCAGTTCGAAGACGGTCGTTATATCGATATCGAACCCGATTCATTGATTGTTTTGTCAAAAGCCCAAGGCGAGATCTCTTTAGACCTTATGGAGGGTGGACTTTTCGTTAACGCCAAAGCGGACGGTGCGGCAACTCCCGGCCAAGGCGGACTTGTATTAAACTCCGCGCAAGGAAAAGTTGATCTAAGTGGCGCAAGCGCCAGTCTTTCTAAAGCTGAAGGTCAAAACTTAAACCTTCAAGTCGTTGAAGGTAGTGCCACGATCCAGTCGAAAGATGGTAAAACAAAAGAAATCAGCAGCGGAAAATCTGGAACTTTGGGTTCAACAGGTATTCAATTTGATTCAAATCAGTTAAAAATTATAACGCCTACTCCTAATAAAGCGACTTATATAGATCCAACAAAAAAGCCTGAAATCAACTTTCAATGGACTGGATTCCCTAAAGAATGGAAAGTTTCAGCCCAAGTCGGTACTGCAAGACGACAGTTAAAAGATGTCGCAACAGGTGACTTAGGAATTGAGAAATTAAGCGCAACACTCTCTTTAGGTAAACACTATTGGAGATTAGTGGCCCGCGATCCTGCAACAAACGAAATCAAAGCAGAAAGCCCTGTCTATAGACTAGAAGTCGTTGCAAGAAGTACCCCTACACTATTAGCTCCAAATGCAAATGCTTCTATCGAAGTAGAGACTTTTCCTACTTCTGTTCAGTTCATATGGCAGAAGAGCGAAGAAGAGAGCCAATTAGTTTTAGAAGTAGCAAAAGATGCACAGCTTAAACAAAAAGTTGCGACTCAAAATATTAATAGCGAGACCAAATTTAATTTAGATAACTTAAGCGAAGGTACTTACTACTGGCGTATGAGTTCGTATTTTCCAAATGTTAAAGAGCCTTGGTCAGGTCCACTTCAACAATTTAAAATTGTTAAAAAAGCTGATTCAAAACCAATTCCAGTAAACGTTTCCTGGGACAAGGTAAATCCGCAGCAATATTTTATCGGCGAGCCTGATCTAAAATTAGCTTGGACAGCGG
>JANPPO010000388.1:0-2596 GCA_031428555.1 Bdellovibrionales bacterium
GCCTGCCAGTGCCTGCTTTCTTCAAACTAAATTAGGTTGCCGAACCACTATTATGGCGGTTGACCTGAATGCAGCCTGCACAGGATTTCTTTACGGCCTCACGATCGCCGATCAAATGATTCGAACTGGTTTTTATAAAAATATTCTCGTCGTCGGCGCTGAATGTCTGACTCGTTATTTGAATTACAAAGATCGCGAAACTTGTATTCTTTTTGGTGACGGTGCAGGTGCTTGGATTTGTACTCGAACGACTGAGGACGATCCAAATGTCATTATGACGGCTCACCTTCGGGCTGATGGAGCACTCGCTGATCTTTTAGCGATGGAAGCTGGCGCCGCAAAAAAGCCTCTCACTCAAGATGTTCTGGATCGAGGCGAACAGTTCATGAAAATGAAGGGTCGCGAAATCTTTAAGAACGCTGTTCGAACAATGGCCGCTACTTGCAAAGATGCCTTAGCTGCAACAAATACCCCAATGGATAAAATTGATTGGATGATTCCTCACCAAGCTAATTTAAGAATTATCGAAGCGGTTGCTGATCAATTTGAGTTTCCAAAAGATAAAGTGATTTTATCGGTGCATGAAACTGGAAACACTTCTGCAGCCAGTATTCCTTTAGCATTCGAAATGGGTAAGTCCGAAAATAAAATTAAACGTGGTCAGCTACTTCTCTTGACAGCTTTTGGCGCTGGACTGACTTCAGGCTCAATGATTCTGAGGTACTAATCTATGGTGGCGACATGGTCCTTTATATTCCCGGGTCAGGGCTCGCAAAGTCCTGGTATGGGAAAATGGCTTTACGATCAATTTCCCATAGCCAAAAAAACTTTTGATGAAGCTTCTGAAGCTATTGGCCTCGATATGAAAAAGCTTTGTTTCGAAGCGCCTGACAGCGAACTTGCGATGACGGCAAATACTCAGCCTGCTCTTTTGTGCGTCTCAACGGCGACTCAAAGAGTGTTGCAGGAAAAACTTCAACTTCCACTTTCATACACGGCTGGTCACTCAATTGGAGAATATGCTTCTTTGGTTTTGGCTGGAGTTTTGCCTTTTTCGACGGCGATGAAAGCAGTTCGCCTTCGGGGCGAATCCATGCAGAAAGCGGTTCCGGTTGGTTTGGGTGGAATGGTTGCCTGCCTTGGCTTAGATGAAAAACAGGTCCAATTATTATGTAACTGGGCAGAAAAAGAATCTGGAGAAGCTCCGGTCCAAGCTGCAAATTATAATTGCCCGGGCCAAATCGTTTTAAGTGGTAATCAAAAAGCACTTCAATTCTTAAGAGAAAATTTTAAACCTGAAGCTGTGGATGCTGAAGCCTTCAAAGATGCCAAAAGAGTTAAGTTCATTCCGCTGAATGTTTCTGCTCCATTTCATTGTTCAATGATGAAACCAGCCGAGCTCGCGATGGCTGAATTTTTCAAAAATATTGAATTCAAAAAACCTTCGATTCCTGTTGTTCAGAATTTAACGGCTCAAGCAGAAACGGATCCCCAAAAGCTCAAGCAGAACCTGGTTTCACAAGTATCTGGCTCTGTTAGGTGGACTCAATCCGTGCAATCTTTAAGCGGCCTTGGGGTAAATCATTATGTTGAGTGTGGACATGGCCAGGTCCTAAAAGGCCTCATTAAAAAAATTGACGAAAAAGCGCAAACTCATAGTCTGCAAAATGCGGAAGATCTCTCTCTATTAGAGGCTTTTTTTAAAGCGTCGGGTCATTGAAAAGACTTGTTCTTAAACCCGCAAATTGAATAGGATGTTTTTCTCTATGTCTGATCTTAAAGGTTTCTCTTATTTTGTAACGGGCGGCAGCCGCGGAATCGGCAAGTCGATTGTTCAACTACTTGCAAATTCAGGTGCTCGGGTCGCATTTTCCTATGCGCAAAACGAAGCGTCGGCGCACGAACTAATTAAGTCTCTTCCGGGCGAAGGTCACTTTGCTGTCCAATTGAAACTAGAAGATCCCGCCAGCATTGCTGCTGCGGTCGAATCCGTCATTCAGCAAATGGGCGATCTTGATGGGATTGTGAACAACGCAGGCCTGACTCGTGATGGGCTTCTCATGCGCATGAAGTTGCAAGACTGGGATGACGTTATCAATGCAAATCTTCGTGGAAGTTTTCTTGTAACCCAAGGTTTCTTAAGAAGTTTTATCAAAGCTCGAAAAGGCTCTATTGTGAATATTGCCTCTGTTATTGGCCGAATCGGCAATGCTGGACAAGCCAACTACTCAGCCAGTAAGTCGGGTTTAATTGGATTTACGAAGTCACTTGCCCGCGAAGTGGGTTCACGGGGCATTCGGGTCAATTGTGTGGCTCCTGGATTCATTAAAACCGATATGACAAAAGATTTGAGCCCTGAAGTCACTGCTTCTATTTTGGGCCAAATTCCATTAGGTTACTTAGGTGAAGCGGATGATATCGCTCACACGGTGAAGTTTCTTCTGCAACCTGAATCCCGTTATATTACAGGGCAAACACTGGACGTTAACGGCGGCATGTACATGAGCTAGGTTTTAGAAGTTGGTACCTTTAGTTAATTATTTAAAGAATTAAAATTTTACATTTAAAAATTGTAAACGAAACAAGAAACGAGTTA
>JANPPO010000389.1:0-1707 GCA_031428555.1 Bdellovibrionales bacterium
GGAAACCAGGGAACAATTGGCGATAAAGCTCCTACTATGAAACAAGTGACTGAAGCTATCGCTGCAGCACAAATGAAAGTGTTTGCTGTTACAAGAACACAGCATACTCACAAAGGTCAGCAACTCGTGTGGGATGGATACAATACTCCGTTTCAAGGCGAACCCGGCATTGTTCAGTCAAGCGGTGGTGAACACTTTGATTTTGATAAAGTTTTAAAGGGACAAATCTCTTTAACTTCAATTCTGCAAAGAATTTTAGACCGACTAAACACGAACTACAAATTAAGTTATGTAGTTGATCAGGTTCAAGGACTTAGTCCAAGTTTAAATCTAGACAAACGCGATGTGAAAATTGCAGTACAGAATCCAGCTCTTGGCGAAGTAACCGTTGGTACAATTTTAAGTTCGATGCCCGATGGTCGACCTGAATACAAAAAAGATTTCAAAGTTTCTGAAGAAGCCTTGCAAGCAGATTCCGTACGGGTATTTGTTGGCAATACAGAACTTAACAAGTCTGAATACCAAGCTCAGAATACAGATGTGACTTTCACTACCGTTCCTAAGCCAGGATCAAAGATTCGTTTTAGCTTCTATAACCAAAATTTTAGAAAGCACTTACGTTTAGAGCCAATGTCTTTTTCTGGACCAATCGATTTAACAAATACAAAAGTTTATTTGAATGGAATCGAAGCTCGACAAGGTGATGTGATTTTTGCCAAAGATTTAGAAGGAAACACGACTTTGACACTTTCTGAAGAGGTTTTAAAAATCGAAGATCCTTATGCCATTCGCACAAATCGTGGGCTTAAAATGAAAGTGACCGTTAGTTTCGTGGATTATACGGATACTCGAAAAGGAAATTCTCAGACAGCCGTAAAAAAGAATTAATTCTCTATAAAGACGATCAAGTCACTTAAATGAATTTAAATAAAACAGACGCTTGCCAAAAACTGGCAGTCGTCATTTTTGTACCTTCAGCTCGCAATTAATCGAAATAGATCAGCATTTTTTACGGAATGTTAATTGCTATATCATTCAATATGAACGAACGCAGAAGTCGTCTCAACTTGAGACGCAGCATTTTTAGCCTAATCCTTTCGACTTTTCTAAGCTTACCCGCACAAGCTTCAGCCAATCTTTGTGCTGATCGCCTTGCTACAAAAACACCAAAGACTATTGCTTCCCCACGGCTGGTTGAAATCCATAAGGCTCCCGCTAAAGCCTTACAAGACCCGCTAGTTGACCGTGCTCGCGATTTAAAGCTTTATGATGATTTCAAGGTACTTGCTGATTTAAGTGTGCGGGATTTATCTAAAAGCCAAAAATTAGCTATCTACGCGCAAGCTAAAACCATTTCTGACGAGAAAAAGAGAGTTAGTTTTTTAATCGAATCTATCTACGAAAATAAAGATGAGCTTTTGCCAACCAATATGCCAGAGGTGAAGCCGGCTTGGACGATTGATAATTCTCAGCATAAAACCACATTTGAACATATTGAAAGAATGTGGGATTTGCTTGTTCGAAAGACTCCTGAAAAAACAACTTCCTCATTGATTCCTCTTCCCCACCCGATTTTGATTCCAGGTGCAAGATTTCAAGAGGGCTATTACTGGGATTCAATGTTTGCCTTTCCAGCGCTCTTGAAGACCGGCCGGGAAAAACTTGTTCGTGGCCAAATAGAGAATTTTCTTTTCCTTTTAAAAAATT
>JANPPO010000390.1:0-4559 GCA_031428555.1 Bdellovibrionales bacterium
ATGGTAACCTTTAACAGTTTGAACCGTTTTGATTCCGCCTTTTTCGTATTCAGCAAGGCTCTTAAAGGAAAGCATTCTATTTCCAGATAAACCGATTCGAACTTCGCCCCATGGATAGTAGAACGGCGCTGATGGGTCTGCAGTATCAACTACGAAATCAGCTGGATCAATTTTCCCATCTGTATTCTTAACATCACCATCAGTCATAATTTTCATTCTCAGTTCCGGAGTTTTACTTCCCGAAGCATCCGGCTGCATGGCACGCTTGATACGGACGAGTTGTTCTGCTCGACTAAGCTTATCTGCTGAAACGAAAGACTTCTTGATTGTTAATTGGCCTGCGCAAGAATTCGAAGAAAAAGCATAAGGCGCTGACACCAAAAGGCTTAAAATTAAAACAAATGACTGTACGTACGGCATAGATTGATTCCTTCGCTTAACTGAAGAAGATTTCAATTACCGTGCACAATCTAGAGCGCCTAAATTCTGTTTGAGCCAACTTCAGTCGTTAGCGCGCTTAACACTCGCCTATTTCTTACACAGCCTAGTTACTAAGAACTGTCCTTATATATAGACGACAAACAAATTTTACGCCTATAGCGCAAGATCCTAACAGGAATTTTCGCATTACAAAAAGTGTCACTCTGTCTAAATCATAACAGGCGAATTTAGTTTTACGTTTTGATATAAGGAGCATGCGGTACGTAACACTTTAAACTGGAAATCAAATGCAGACCTTATTCATCGTAGTTTTTATGGCATTACTCAATACGACTAATTCGTTCGCCGCTCCTGCACTTAAAACAAACTGTTCAAATGAAGATACATTTTTAAAGCTGAATGAATTGGGCCTTAACTTAAAAGGCGAGAGAATCGCAGAGCTTTTTATTAATTTTAAAGATCTTAATCGAATTCTTAATTTACCAGAGGTTGTTCTTCAGCAAAACACCACTGGAATTTTAGTAAGCGAAAAGACTGAGAGCTCAACTGTCATTCTCAATTTTGAAGAACAAGCTCAAGAGCAAGAAGACAAAACCGAAATGAATGCAAAAGTATCCATTAAATTAGAAGATGTTAAAGTTCGAGAAAACATGAATCTCAAGTGCGGAAAATAGGAAGCTAAAAATGAATTCAATTAAAATATTGGTGTTAACAGTATTGGTTTCTGGTTCAGCATATGCGCAAATTAATGCTGACTGGGTTGTGAAAAAAGCCTCTTGGTCGACTCAAGATGAAAAGAACTATCAGGATTTCGTTGCTGCAATCGGTGAGGCTGCTGCTTCAAAGAAATGCCGTAATACTGACAGCTGCATAAGGTCAACGGCGAATCCCTATAGAAATTCTGATCCGCGGGATATGAAGTTTTATTCTGATTGCGCTGACCTTCCGTATTATTTGCGTGCCTATTTTGCCTGGAAAAACCAGCTGCCATTTACTTATGCCGCCGAGACTGTTCCTGCTGGAAAGTCGAATCGTGATCTCCGATATTCTCCGATGGGAAATGTGGTTAAAAAAAGAGCCGTGGTCTTTACCGGTCAAAAGGGTGATACCGTTTTAAATCGAGTTATTCCAAATTATATTAGCTCAGCAGCGTTTCGAATGGAATATGATGCCGGAACAAGTTTCGAATCTCCAGATTTTTATTCTGCACGAATTTCCAGAGAAGGAATTGTTCCTGGAACTTCTCTTTATGATCCAAATGGCCATGTGGCTGTTGTTTATAAAGTCAGTGATGATGGACGAGTTCACTATATCGATGCTCATCCGGATAATAGCATTACCTCAGGGATTTATAGCCCAAAGTTCGTAAGAAGTAATCCTCGTCAGGGTGCTGGTTTTAAAAACTGGCGTCCTTTTAAGATCGTAAACGCAAAAACAAATTCACGAGGCGAGATCGTTTCTGGAAATGTTGTGATGGCTAGAAACGCAGAGATTCCACAATTTGGAACTGAACAGTTCTATGGAACTCGAATTGATCCAACAAGCTGGAAAAATGGTAAATTTGAAAATGACGGCAAAGAAGTAGGTTACTACGACTATGTTCGCTTCAAATTAGCTAAAGGTAGTTTGATTATCGATCCGGTTCAGGACTTTACAGAAATTGTTAACGATATCTGTGTTGCAGTTCAAGACAGAGTTGAGGCAGTTAAAGCTGCTATAGATAATAAAATTTCAACTCTACCGCATCCGTCTAAGATGCCGGTCAATATTTATGGAACCGAAGGAGAGTGGGAAACTTACTCTTCTCCCTCTCGTGATGCGCGACTTAAAACTTCGTTTGTTGATTTAATGGATCAAACGAAATCTTACTTTGCGAAGATCGCAGCATATGACTCGTCGGTGGTTTACAAAGGTGCTGATCTGAAAGCTGATTTAAGAAAAGCCTATAATACTTTAGCGCCGACTTGTCAGATTACCTACACGAAGACTAATGGTGCTTCAGTTACATTAAACCTAGAGCAAGTTAGGCAACGTCTTTTTGATTTAAGTTTTGACCCGTATCACTGTATCGAACTTCGTTGGGGTGCAACCGGTGAAGAGCTTTCTTCATGCCGAGATAACGACAATAAACGGCAGTGGTACGCACGTGAAAAATGGATGAGAAACCAGCTCGAGCGAACTTACGATGCAAAAATGGATTACTCGCTTGATCAGTTAACTGGTCCAAAACCAGGCGCTGGAGTTGCGAATCCACCTGACGTTGATATTTTAAAACTAGTTCAATAGGAATTGAAAATGATAAAGATGAAATTACTCTTTGCCGCTAGTGTTTTTATTTCGGTTCATGCCCAAGCAGGTTGGGCTTGGGATCTGAAGGTTGCATTCGCCCGAGGCATTGGTTGCGGAACTAGTAAATGCACCAGTGCTACGCAAGCTCCTGATAAGGTAACCCCTAAAAAGGTAGCATTTACTTTTGACGACGGCCCTTCTGCAACGCTCACTCCAAAAGTTTTAGAGATTTTAAAAAAGCATAGCGTAAAAGCCACTTTCTTTATCCTTGGAAAAAATGTTGCGAGTAACAGTGCTCTTATTCGAAGAATGGTCGATGAGGGACATATAGTGGCGTCGCACTCATGGAACCATCCTAGTTTCTGGAAACTAAATGAAACGAAATCTTCCACTGAGATCAATACGACTCACCAAGCATTTTTAGATATTGGCTTGGATGTTCAGTACTTTAGATACCCAAATGGTAATTCCACTGAGTACGCTGATTCTGTTTTAAAAAACAAAGGCTATAAAGTTGTAGGCTGGAATGTCGACACTTGTGACTGGGGCTTTAATAAGGCAGGCGTATTATCTGGCGATAATAATAAAATCTGTAACGGATCAACTGCGATTGTTAAAGACGCAAAGTCTTACCTTTTAGATAAGATCACAAGCCGCGGTGGCGGTATCATTTTGATGCATGACGTGCAAAAAGTGACGGTTGATAATTTGGATTATATTTTAACAGAGCTAAAAGGCATGGACTATGAGTTCGTAAATGTTGATGATGCTCGCACTTTCCCACTTTTAAATCAGTAATGATTTAGTTATTTTGGCACGCAAACCAGTGTCTCAAGCTGAGACACTGCACTTCCCCTCTAAAGCCATTCAGTTGATTCTCAATTCGAAACGTATACCGATTTTCGGCACCGTGCCGCTGAATAAATCCTCAAATTAAAATTAAGGCATTCCTATATCTTCAGATCGCTTAAGAATCTGGCACGTTGAGTGAATATATCAATATGCAGAGGGTTCGCCCTCGAAAGGAAGAAGGATATATGGAACTTAAAAAATTCATGCAATACGGACAGGCGGTTCTTGTACTCGCAGTTGCGGTGGCGCTTACGGCTTGTGGTAATAACAAGTCATCTTCTTCTGGATCAAATAACCTGCACGGCGGTGGCGGCGGTGTTTACCAAAACCCTTACCAGAACTCAAACGACTCTGGTTACTTAGCTGATAACTTTCAATATAAGAACATGAATGTTACCGGAGCGAACTCTTATAAGAACTTTCTTAAAAAGGCTTTAGGAGTGTGTGATAGAGCTGCTAACTCCGGTGGTATCTATAGTTGTGATTCTTGGTTGAATAGTTATTTCCGAGTTATCGTTCAAGCACAAAGCACAATTAGTAATCAACTTCGCGCAGTCATCATGGTTTATCCACAGATCAACAATACTGGCTGGTACGGATATCAACTTCCTTCGTGGAATCAATTCTTTATGGGAGTGATGGGCTTTCCAGTTCCTCAACAAATTGGAGCAGTCAGAAATCCTTTAGCACTTGATATGACAGTTTCTTTAATCAACAACTCGCAAGGTTTTGAAGCACGATCATACGGAGCTTATGACACTCTAGCTAATAAAAGCTTAGTTCAAGTTCAAGTTGCGACCGGTAAGATTTTAGATAACACACTCGCAGTGACTCTAAACTTCGAAGGTCAACAATTTGCGTCAGGAACTCTGTACCGTTGCACTTACCCGAACTGTCAGTAAAATTAATTTATGGAAAATTCTGAGCCAAAGTTTGAAGTGAAATGCCCACAGTGTGGGCGTTTGGCGTTATATTCA
>JANPPO010000391.1:0-12203 GCA_031428555.1 Bdellovibrionales bacterium
AATTTGTGGAACGGCTGATTTCGTAGAGTTCGCCGAACCAAGAGTAGCATGCGATATTTTCGACATGGAAGCGTACGCGCTAGCTTACGTCTGCGATCAACAAAAAATAAAATTCAACTCGATAAAATACATCACTGATTCTTCAGACAAAAATGTTTTAGCTGATTGGAGTAAAAATGTCGAAGCCGCGGGCAAGGCGTTGCTCGCACAGTTTAAGAAAATCTGAGGCCGCACGCCGACCCCGGCTTCTTCAATTCAAAAAAACTTTGATACTACTGGCGGATCCCTTTTAGCTCTTATAAAGCAAATAATTTTGAAATTTAAAAGGTTTCAGACAGATTCGTTTCATGAAAATAAAAAACACATTTCTTCTTGACGAGGATTTCTTCATTCTAAAATCGTCTCTACAAAAAGATTTTGAGATCTTTCGGAAAATTTTAGCTTGAGACGTTTTTCTATTCGGGGCGAAGGTCCTATCGCTTTTTAATCATTGTCAAATTTCGATCAAGGTTCGTTGGAAAATCTCGTCTCAAAAAGCTGTGCTATAAATTCTCAAATTAAAAGTTTTCGGAGTTGGAATCTTTTCGACAGATAGGAATGTGATATGCGACAAGCTAGTTTTAGTTTCTTAAAAGATTATAAAAAAGAATTTGGTGGTTCACTTTTAGAGGGGAAGAGAAAAGCTGAAAGACCACTTTCAACGAAGCATCCACTGCATCTGATATTGAAATCGTCATGCAGCGGCGTTTTTAATCCTGGGAACATTTCTTTAGAGAAACTGATTCGCTCTCAAGCTAAAAAGTTTGGCATAAAAATTTACGAGCTTGCCCTTAATTGGTCACATATTCATTTTATTTTAAAAATAGAAAGTCGTAAGGACTATAATAAATTTATTAGATCTCTGACGGCAGCTTTGGCGAAACGAATTCGTAAATTGAAACCTCATCTGGAAGTCATTTTTGACCTTCGCCCCTTCACGCGAATTATTTCGTGGGGAAGGGATTTTAAAAGAGTTTTGGAGTACGCTTTACTCAATCAAATGGAAGCTTTTGGGCTTGTGAAGCGTCCGAAGAAGCGCACAAAAAAAACAAAAGCAAAAGGATCTACACAGAAGGACTGAAGCAGCGTAAAAAATTGAACCAGCTCTGGTGTCATTCGATCAAGTGTTAGCTGCGGCCGATGGCGCCGTTCAAGTCAGCGCGCCTACCGCTGCCCTATCCGGAGCCGCTTGGTCATCAAGAATAAAAAAAAGAGCTTCGGATGAAGCTCTTTTTTGAGGACTTATTATTTTTTCGAACCTAACTTTGCAGCGAATCCGAATCTCGCCTTTGCAGGGAGCCTCTGAAAAGAAGCCCAGATCAGCAACTCAACACTCGCTCCGAAATTCTTACTGAATCGGAACGTTTACGTTTACTACTGCTTGGTCTTTTACGCCTACACCCATGTAGCGGATGCCTTCGATTTTGAAGTCTGACAATTTAATTGGGAAACTTGCCACTAATTCTTTGCCATCAACTTTGTAAGTGCCTTCAACTTCTTTTTCGATGCCACGGATTTTGATGACGCCTTTACCTTTTCCGTTTTCGCCTTCAGCTTTTACTAAGATAGCATCTGGATGTTTATCAGTACCTAAATGTTCTTGCGTGTGCTTATCACGAAGAGCCATGCCTGTTTTTATATTTTTCAAACTCACAACGATATTTTCGCCGACGAATTTAGAGCCGACTTTTTTAACGAAGCCTTTTACGTCAGGCGTTTTTCCAGTAAAGGCGCCAGCAGGTGATAATTTAATATCAACAGCAGCACCGCCGGCAAATACAGCCGATGGAATGACAAGCATTAAAGTTGCGACGATTATCGAAATAAAAACGTTAGATTTCATTGTGTTTCTTTCCTTTGTTGTTTGTGAATAACTAAGCCTAATGAAATTCTTTCGCTCTTGCAAATCACCTGGACGAAAAACTTCCCTAGACTAGGACCACACTTTAGTCCAGCTCAGGGCATAACGCGTGATGAATTCAAAAATTCAAATTGTTAAGCTATGGTTATTCATTATGAAGAACGATCATTTTCAAAAGCTGAGTCGACAACTTAATACACCAGATAAAGTTCAAGAGTACTTGCACGGATTCGAATACAATAAAGCCGATACAATGCATTCCGCTACTTCCGCTTGGAAAAAACAAAGCGCTCATTGTCTAGAAGGTGTTTTCGTTGCTGCAGCTATCTTAGAACATTCAGGTTATGAGCCGTATGTTTTGAGCTTAGAAAGTCAGGATCAGCTGGACCATTGTCTTTTCGTTTATCAAGAAAATGGACTTTGGGGTTCGATTGGAAAATCACGAGACTTAGGCCTTTGTGGACGCGAACCCCGCTACCGAAATCTAAAAAATCTGGTGTGGAGCTATTTTGATGCTTACGTAGATAAAACGGGAAAAGTGACGGCCTGGCAGACGGCTCACCTAGATGAGATCGAATGCGATTGGCGATTTAGCTCGAAAGACGTATGGAATTTAGAGAATCACTTATTAGAAATTAAACATCATAAATTAATTTCTTCACCAGAACGTTATAAAAGAAATTTGAAACGTTGGCATGCGACTGGAGATTTGCCAGCGCATAAGCACTGGCGGTAGACTCGATTCGCCGATCGAAATCGGCGCTAATCATTTAGGGCAAAGTCATTTCAGGAGCAAATAACATCGCAATCGTAAGTGTTATCACAAGCGGAATTAAAGCGTAAAAGAAGTAAGGCATCATTTCTTTAATGATCGCGTTTTCTTTTTGGTTTTGCTGGCGATGTTCTGCAGTTGTCGTTGTATGAGTGTGTTCCATTTTTACCTACTTTGAATGAAGATAAGACAGCCCGATATTAGACGTGATTAAGGTTCGTTGCAATCGTAATTTGTTTTTGAAGGGTAAGACCCACTGTTATCAACATTGCATTTTTTGAAGAAAAAATCTTGGTCTTTTACTTCTCGAATCGGCATTCCGTTATCATAGAAATAATAATCATGCGGTACCGCATGAGGATCCGGATTAGCAACCTTTCGCGGGGTACTACAGCCAACAAATGACATAAAAATTAAAGCAACAGCAACAATCAGAGACTTCATATCTGCTTTCATACTAGCAGTATTTGAGACCCGAACACCACGCTCTTAATAAGGATGCTCGGACCTAAGTCTGCTGTCTGATTACATATCCTTCTGGATTTCCCGAGCCGCGTTCATTCCTGGGGTTCCCATCACGCCACCACCCGGGTGAGCGCCACTTCCGCAAATATAAAGATTCTTAATCGGCGTTCTGTAGTTCGCATAGCCCGGAACTGGACGCATATGAAACATCTGATCTAACGTCATACGACCGTGAAAAAGACTTCCACCCGTCACATTATATTCCCGTTCCATATCGAGCGGAGAAATCACCTGACGATGGATAATCGACTTCTTAAAGTTCGGAGCATACTGAGTCATGATATCAACACAACGATCTGCAAATGATTCTTTAATCTGATCCCAAGTCTGACCATTCTTTAAATTAAACGGACCGTACTGAACAAACATATTCATCACATGATGGCCTTCAGGCGCCAACGTATTATCAAGGGAAGTTGGAATCGTACATTCCAAGATTGGACTTTTACTTGGTCGACCCGCAACCGAGTCAGAATAAGCTTCTTCAATGTATTGCATGTCTGGAGCAATATGAATAGTTCCGCGATGCTGAGGACCCGGCGTAGCCCCAGGATAAGCATTGAAATTCGGAACCTCAGAAAGTGCCAAGTTAATTTTCACAGCGGCGCTATCGTAATTGATTCGTCGAATATTATGAACAAAAGATTCTGGTAAATCTTTTTCATCCACCATCTTATTGAAAGTCATATTAGGATCTGCGCCCGACACGACAACTTTTGCGCGAACTTCATCACCGCCAGCCACGACGCCGACAGCTTTGCCCTTTTCAATAATAATTTTTGAAACAGGCTTTGAAGTGAAAATATCAACACCTAAAGATTCGCAAGATTTAGCGATTGATTGAGTTAAGCCACCCATTCCGCCGCGCATGTATCCCCAAACTCCACGAACACCCTCACATTCACCCATTACGTGGTGAAATAAAATATAAGATGTTCCAGGCATACTTGGAGAAGCATTCGCACCGATCACAGCATCCGTTGCCAAGGTCACTTTCAGCTCTTCGCTTTCAAACCAATGGTTCAACATATCTGTCGCAGAGCCAGTTAGGAATCTCATCAATTCAGGCCAGCTAGAGCGAATTTTTTTTCGGTTGTTCATGAGGAACCCGCCAAGACCCGTAATATCCGAAAATTTAATGTTACCAGGATTTGGAGGCACCATCGTCATCATTGGTTCCAAAACGGCAGCCATGTCTTCAAGCATCGCTTCGTACTTTGGATAAGCTTCAGCATCTTTTTTGCTGAACTTCGAAATTTCGTCGTGAACCATTTTCTTATCAGGCCCGAGCATCAAATATTTATTATTTAAAAATGGAGAAAAGCTAGAAGGGCTCCGTGGCAACATTTCGAAACCAAAATTTTTCAATTTCAAATCATTTATAATTTCCGGTCGGAATAGACTATTCACGTAAGACAAAGAAGAAAATTTATAACCCTTAAACGGTTCTTCCGTAACTGCACAGCCACCGACGACTCCACGTTTTTCAAACACCGCAACTTTTTTACCTGACTTCGCAAGATAGCCTGCTGTCACAAGTCCGTTATGTCCGCCGCCGATAATGATGCAATCATAAGATGATTTAAGCTGAGCCATAGTTCCCCCCGGAAAAGCAGCATTCAAGCCTAAATCGAAAAGGGAGTCAAAAATAACCTATTAGTTATTTAAGCTTATTGCCACGTTGTTTAATAATTTGGGTGCGAAAGCGGAATATATCGTAAATTCAAGCAAATCAAAGACTTTGAGGGCACTTTTCGCCCTCAAAAAATCTTAATTATTCTGACTTACTTTTTCCTTTTGCTCTTTTTGCGACTCAGCCGTCCGCGACTGCCCTTGCTTACGCTGAGAACCCTTTTGTGGCTGATCCGCCCGAGGCTTGTCTTGTGGGAAAGTGATGATGTCTTCATCTTGAGTCGGTGGTTTTTCCTTTTGATTCTCCGGAATCACAACTTCCAACTTAGGTCGCTCTAAGATCTGAGTGTACTCGTTTTCATAAACTTCGTTATCACGCTGTAATCCTGCAGTTAACTGCATAACGTAGTTTTTACGATAATGATCACGAAGCGCGCAAATTCGAGCTTGTCTGTTTACGTTTAACTTATCTTTCGATGGGCGCTTATCATTGGGATCAAGCTGCGTGTAAGCAGTTGCCGCAAATGGAGTTGAAAGAAAGTTTTTTAAGAAACTTAAAACATTAGGCTGATTTTTATATTTCGCTTCGTCATAAAATTCCGAAAAGAAAGTCGCTTTCTTACACAAGTACCAATAAGGAGATAGATCATTAAAACCTAAAATGACTAAACAGTTCTTTGCCCATAGTTTTTGTGAACCACCGAATGTCGAATCTGTTAAATCAGGTCGTTCGGTATTGAAAAGCTCTTGAGCTACTCCCTTTGGCCAGCCGTATTCAACATCTTTACCAAATCCAAATAAGCCGCCAAAGCCTGCAAATAGACCTTCAGCTACGTTATTAAGCGCACCTTTAGTTGATCTCCACCACTGATAGCTCGTTGTATTTGTTGGAGTCTTTTCCGCATAGCGATTATAAGTGTATTTATTCGCTTCTTTCCAAAGATCTCTTTGATCTATGATGTTTGGATCAGATCTTAAGCGCAAATCATTGATCAGATTTTGCATAGGAGCCGCAGAAATACCTTGTAAGGCCTGCAAGTTTTCCCAGTAGATTTTTTGAGCTTGTGCCAAATCTGCCGCCGCCGTACCAAAATTAATTCCAGCTAATCCGAATAGTTGATTAAGTGATTCAAGTCCCGTCGCAAGAAGTAAGTCTTGCAAATATTTGTTCGAGAATTCTCTCTTCGCCATAGCCATAGAGTAATCTTTTTTAATAAGAATCATTAAGCGGTTTTGCAGCCATGCCGCGCGCATTTTCTTTATATTAAATAAATCGTAGACGTCTTGAATGAAGTCACGGGTAGTTAACTCCATCTTTTCTCTAAATTCTTTTTCATTAATCTGGCCGGCTTTTCGAGCTTGAATTTGCTCTAAACCAAATTCGTGCATTTGTTTATAACGAGCAAATATTTTTCCAAAACGCATTCGAAGATCAAGCGCAATATTAATCATTGCAGGGTCGCCGCCTTCGACACTCATGCGCTCGATGAAGTCTTTCACATATAAATCCACTTGCGCTAAAGAAGACCGAACGTCACCGCGGTTCATTCCGACCATACTTTCGGTCACGACTGCAACTTCATCTGGAATGAAAAATTGCATAAAGTATTGTTCTGCAAGATAGTTAGCTTTGTTAAAAATATCTTCGGCATTCCTTTTGATTGCGATGACTAAAGCTTCGGGATCCTTAAACTGTGGCATGCGGGTTTGGAAATTTAAGCGAATGTATTGATCCGGTGCCATCGTCATATTATTTTTCGCAGTAAACACTTCATCAGGCATGCTCTCGTAAGGAATTCCTAGTAATGAAAAGGCCATTCGGTTTTCAGGATGAACGCGAGTAAAGAAATTTTCTAAAGCGTTATTAGGGCCGCCGCCGCGTGTGAAGCCATCGCTAAAAATAAAAAGCATTTCAAGAGCTAAATTTTGCTTCGCTGCTAAGCTCGTTGATGGGTTTTTAAGCTGCGCCATCTTAGCATTATAACTACCCAAAATTTCTTTCATTGTAATGAAAGGTTGCAAACCAGTTTTAAATGCATCGACTTGGAACTGAGCTTCCGTTACGAGTTGCGGCTCGACACCGAATTGAATTTTGTTAATCCAGTCGGTGATGATCGGAATTTGATGAGATAAAAGGTAATGACCTGCCATGGGCCCTTTCGACAGAAGACCTTTAAAATTCTTAGGCTCTATTTCCATTACCTGACGAGAAGTAACACCGATTGCCTTTTCAGCAGCAGAAGG
Source organism: Bdellovibrionales bacterium (assembly GCA_031428555.1). Classification (GTDB taxonomy): domain Bacteria; phylum Bdellovibrionota; class Bdellovibrionia; order Bdellovibrionales; family Bdellovibrionaceae. Next base: position 7,074 of record JANPPO010000391.1, read on the forward strand.
CGCTATTGTTTTCTCGACAACATTGTAATCTTTTAGAACTTCAGCCAAAAGAACTTGCGCATCTTGCGTTTCGCAGTAGCCTTCAGCCGTCATTTCAATCAAGCAACTAAGTGTAGTTTGAAATTCGACCTTATTAAGTTTTCTGATCTCATCGATATATTTTTTATCTCGTGTTAAGTAAGTAGCAATTTTATTCATCGCGCCTGATGCTTCTGGAGTTATCATAGTTGATTCGCCACCAGTTACAAAAGAGGCCAGCATTTGAGTCATGCCGGATCCAATGTGCGCTGCCATACCATTATCAAGACAACTTTCGTGCGCTTTCATAACGCTATCCATAGTCGAGTTGACTAAATCAATACCAGTTTTTGATGCTAATCTTAGATCATTTTTTGATCTAAGGATTTGTAAGGCTTGTTCTTTCGTAAGCGTTTTCCTTCGGTCTGAAACGAGGTCCGGTGTTCCCTGAGAAACAACGTCCAGTCTTTGCATTTTCATAGCTGATTTAGAAAGGGCTGCCATAATAGAAGGACCCAAAAATGATGGCGCACCGGAACCGCCACCAGTGCCTGGAAAACTGTGTGCAAATGAACGCAAGACTTGCATTTCACTAGAAGCAGCGGTCAGGGGCATCTGCGAAGTCCCAGATTCAAGAGCGGATTGTGACGTCTTCATTCTCTCAAGATTTTCACCTAAGCTTTTGAGCGACGCGTCCATCGAATCGCGCATACCCGTGCAAGCCGGATTATTCTTTAGTCTTTCAATAACACCGCGTAAGGTACGCGTTTGTTCGAGAGCGCGGGCTGTAAACTGCCCCGACGAATTACACGTAGATTTGATGTTATAAACATTCTGAGAAGTGGCATTGGCCAAATCATCATCAAACGCAGCCCAAGCTGAATTTGGGTTCACGACCAAAACAATAGAAATTGTTGAAAGTAGCATCTTCTTCATCATACGTCCGCCTCGCTAAGGCTTGGGAGATTCAAGTTTCGAGCCGATCCGAATCTTATTGAGACGAAAATGAAGTGTGGCGAGTGTTGAAATTTTTGACACCCTCCCCAAATTCAGCCACCAACGCGGGCGCTGAATTTGGGGAGGGTGTCGAACGGCGGTTCGGGCGCGGGACTCGCTGCAAGCTTTCCATTTGAAGCTCTCGATTTCAGGAGTTTTGTCTGCGTTAAATCTCAGATAATTTAGGCTTCGGAGTTTTCACTTTGCCTTTTTCTTCGTGCGACCATTCTTAGTTTTCCTAACTCTGATAACAAGGCCAAAAGCTTCCATTTGATTGAGTAAAGCGTACTCTAAAACTCTTTTAAAATCCCTTCCCCAGGAGATCATTCGCGCAAAGGGGCGAAGGTCAAAAATAACTTCAAGGTGAGGCTTCAATTTACGAATTCGTTTCGCCAAGCTAGCGGTCAGAGATCTAATAAATTTATTATAATCATTTCGACTTTCTATTTTTAAAATAAAATGAATATGGGACCAGTTAAGGGCAAGCTCGTAAATCCCATCTGCAAGATTCTAGTGCAACAGTTCTTTCAACATAACTTCAGAGGGTGTTTTCCAGTCAAGACATTTCATAGGCCGGTTGTTAATTTCATTTTCTATTTCGCTTAACCGTTCCTCTGTGAGTTTCTTTACATTAAATTGTTTATGTAGGTACTGTCTTAATACTCCTATTCTGTTTTCATTTGATCCCCTTTGATAAGATGAATATGGATCACAGAAATATACTTTTACTCCTAACTCCTCTGCGCATCGCCTATGATCTGAAAATTCTAGTCCACGATCGTTAGTTAAGCTTTTGCAAGGCAGCGTTTTAAACACCTTTATCGTTTTATCAGTAACCTCTTTTGAGTTTCTTCTTTTGATTTTAATAAATTTGTTATATCTCGTTTTTCGCTCGGTAAAAATTAAAACCCCAGCAGCATGTCCCTTTCCAAGCATCGTATCTCTTTCCCAGTGACCTATAGTTTTTCGCTGATTAATTTCCTCTGAACGTTCTCTTATCGAAGTAGGATTATTCCACATTTGTCCATTTCTCGAGTAAAGTCTGCGTCTTCTGACCCTATGCGCACGTCGTAAATATTGCCATGTATGACCACCAAGTTTTCTTTTGATGTAAATATATTTGTAGATCGTTTCGATACTCACCATTTTCTGACCTTCATATTTTAAGCGCCAATAAATTTGCTCAGGTGACCACTTTAGGCGAAGTCTTTCTTCGATTAACTGCCATAAAACCGGATCTAGTTTGTAACAGTAACGTCTTACCCTTTGCCGAGATCTTGCATAATTGTGCGCGCGCCAAAAATTATATCTATTCACGTGCCAGTTTCTTTTAATTTCTCGCCCGATTGTTGATCTGTGAAATCCTAACATCCTTGCAATCTCAGATTTGGATTTTCCTTGCTTTCGAAATTCACTGATCCTATTACGATCCTTCTTGGTTAACCGACTGTAAGACATACGAATTCACCTTCTTTTTGTGGTAAATTAGGAGTGCCTTCGCTTGCAGTCGGTTGACTACCTCTAACTCATTTCGTTATTTCATTTTGTTGCGCTAGAATGTAGTACGCGGGAATTTTTATACCAAACTTTTTAGCTTGAGAGCGAATCAGCTTCTCTAATAAGATATTTCCAGGATTAAATACTCCGCTGCAGGATGATTTCAATATCAGATGCAAAGGATTCTTCGTCGAAAGTGGTCTTTTCGTTTTCCTCTTCCCCTCCAAAAGTGAACCACCAAATTCCTTTTTATAATCTTTTATGAAGCTAAAACTAGCCTGCCGCATATCACATTCCTTTCACAAAAAACGAATTTCCAATTCTAAAACTTTTCGCTTTCAACTCTGCATTCTGCGAAACTTAATCTCTGCTTGCCCAACAACTTCAACTTCAAAAGTTATAGCACGGCTTTTTGAGATGATATTTTCCAGCGATCCTTGATCGAAATTTAACAATGATTGAAAAGCGATTGGACCCTCGCCCCAATGCGAACCGCTAACAAAATCAAAAAATTATAAACATCGAAAGGTTCGGCGGCCCACCACTTCATTGGGAAGGAAAAAATTGCGTCAAGTTTAATTTAATTTTAGACTGAGATAACGCATTGAAAAATTTCGCATTTCAATCCGACCTATTGCAAAAACCTGCGCCGTTCACTAATCGGTGGATCCACGGAATAATCGCAGCTTACTCCAATCTTCACCCCACCGCGAATCCTCGTCCGCACAACCAACCCGAACTCGCGCCACCGCGAATCCTTGCGCATTCGACCACCTAACCTCACGCCATAAACTTCGGGCCACTGAGAATCCTCGCTCATGCGACCACCCAAACTTCACGCCACCCGCGGACACACCAACCTTCAGTTGTCACCCTCCACTCCTTCTGCTAGCGTCATCTACGAAAAGCTATCTCGGGTGGAAATCATAGCTTCGCTTACGACTCACTACTATGCGTAGAAGTCGCAGCGTCGCTTGCAACTCGCTATCAAGGGTGGATCAACTTATGCTCACGCGTGCCCAAAGAAAAAAACTACTCTTCTTTCTTTTTCTTACTTTCTTAGTGCGCCTTGTTTTTAGTTCTTTCGTGGGCCTGATTGATGATGAAGCCTACCACTGGTCTTGGACCAAAGAACTCATGCTCAGTTACTACGATCATCCTGGCATGATTGCTTGGCTCGAATGGATTTCGACTCACCTACTTGGTGATACTTTCTGGGGCGTTAGACTACCCTCTTTCATTTTCTATTGGGCGACGGTTGGTCTTCTTTGGAAATTAACCGAAGAACTTTTCAACGAGAAAGCGGCTTGGCTCATTACTTTTCTTTTTCTTTGGAGTCCATTCTATGGCTTCGGCGGCTACGTGGCCTCGCCGGAAGCACCGTTTATATTTTTCTGGCTTGCTGCAGCTTGGGTTTTTTGGCAGGGAGTAAAACCTGATCTTAAGCATTGGCCTGTCGCCAAGATGTGGATTGTTTTAGGCATCATCATGGGCTTGGGATTGAATTCGAAATTTATCTTAGCGCTGATAGCCCCTGGGTTTGGGATCTACTTACTCACTTCTAAAAAAAGAAAAATGCTGCTCACTCGCTGGCCTTATTATGGAATTTTGATTGCGACGATTTTGTGTCTGCCGATCTTTATTTGGAATATCGAATACCGCTGGCCCGGATTTTATTACCAATTCTACGATCGCCACACCGGCCGCGAATTTTCGGTTAATCGCTGGGGAGTTTGGTTCGGCGCTCAGTTTTTATTTTATACTCCTGTCATCTTCGGCCTTCTCGTCGCTTCGATCGTCATCGGTCTTAAGAAATTTAAACTGAGTCCGCAGTGGAGACTCATCATCAGTTTATCGATCCCTTCAATCATCATGTTTTATCCCCAACCTTTGTGGGCAGATTATAAACCGCATTGGCCAGGCGCTGCGCATATGATTCTCTTGATGGGCGCTTCAGCTTTACTCATTGAGTGGCGTCAGACGAAGCCTATTCTAGCAAAAGCCCTGATGATTGGAATCCTGGGATTTTATATCCCGATCAATTTCTTAACTTACTCACCTTTCTTGGGCCCGTGGCTTCCGCAAGTGGCCAGAAAAATAAATCCCGAAGTGAAGTGGGATACAAAATGGGATCTCAGTAACGAATTTTTTGGCTGGCGCGAATTGGGTGCAAAGCTTAATGAAATGCAAAAAGATTATCACCGCGATCACGGACTCAAACCTTTTTTAGCGGCCTTAAGATATGAAACGACGGCGCAAACTTATTGGGGCTCAGGCCAAAAAACTTATATGCTTTCCTCACCGAAAAGCCATTTCACCGTGATTCAAAAACATCGCGGGACTTTACGGGGGTTCATTGGCCAGCCGGCGCTTATTGTAACGACAGAAAAATATCCAGCTGATCCAAGGAATTATGCAAAATGGGATTCGTGCGAACCAACGACTTTCGAAGTTTATCGCTCATTTTTGGGAAAGCCCGAACTGTCGCGCACTTTTACGATCTGGGCATGCAGTCAATTTCAGGGATTGTTGAAAGAGTAAGTTTGCTCGTCTCAAGAAAAGTTTGATCAGAAGTTTGCTACTTCAGCTGATTTAAAATAAATTTTTCCATCCAGGGAC
>JANPPO010000392.1:0-3465 GCA_031428555.1 Bdellovibrionales bacterium
GGCATATTGGATATTCAAAGTTTTTTCAAAAGCTCGAAAGCTTAACGACCATTCAATTCCGCCGTAAGTCCCCTTTGAAAGGAAGGATAAAATTAGAACGTAAAACAAAGGCAAAACGAAAAAGAAAAAAAGCCAAAGCGGAGCTAAAAAATAAAGCTTTCCTGCCCGGTCTTTCACTTTGAATTTCCTGCGACCAGAATCAAATCAGCTTTGTTATAGCTAAATTGAATATTTTGGCCTGCCTTGATTCGCGATCCCAATCTATTTTCGATATAGGAAATCCAATTTTGACCGAGACTATCTTGAATGCGGATTTCATAGTACGGACCTGCAATGGTGACGAGCTCGACGGTCCCCTGCCCCTTCACTTCGCCATCTAAAGTTAAAAATAGCTTTTCAGGTTTTAAATACGTAGGCGCACTTCCGCTTGAAATTATTTTGTTCTTCTGCCCTATAAATTCGGCAACGAAAGAAGTAAGAGGCCTATAAAATAAATCTTCAGGCGTTCCGATCTGTTCGATCTGGCCGTTATTAAAAATTGCGATTCGATCAGACATTTGTAAGGCTTCTTGTTGATCATGAGTCACAAATAAAAATGTCAGGCTTAATTTTTTTTGCAGCGATTTAAGTTCGGTCCGAAGTTGAACTTTAAGTTTTTCATCAAGTGCGCTGAACGGTTCATCCAGTAAAAGCATTTGGGGCTGATCTGCTAGTGCTCTTGCAAGTGCAATTCTTTGGGACTGCCCACCTGAAAGGGATTGGGGCATCCTTAATGAATAATCGGGCAATTGCATCAGCTCGAGCAGCTCGGTAACCCGGGCTTTTCTTTTGACAGCATCCACGTTTTTGTTTTTAAGTGAAAATTCAATATTTTCTGACACGTTCATGTGGGGAAACAGTGCATACTTTTGAAAAACCATATGAAACGGTCGCTCTTGAGTGGATTTTGCCAGAATGGACTGGCCGTTTAAAAGAAGCTCGCCTGAATCCGGTTTTTCCAAACCTGATACCGTGCGCAGGAACGTTGTTTTCCCGCAGCCGCTGGGCCCAAGTAAAGTTAAAAATTCACCGGCCTTTACAACTAAAGAAATCTGATTCAATACGTTGGGAGATCCGGGGAAGCTTTTGCAAATTTTAATGGCTTCAAGCATACTCCAACTTTAAAAAAAGACCCCCCACTTGTCGAGGTAATACTTAATGCAAATTCAGAAGTTTTTAGTAATTAAGCTGGTGCTCGTTTATTTAAGTTTCACTTCGATTCTAGCTTGCGAAAAGAAAAACGAAAATGTCGTAAACTTAGCGATATGGGGAAATTACCTCTCTCCGGACGTTCAAAAGAAGTTTACCGAAACCACAGGCATCAAAATCAAGATCACCCACTATTCTTCTAACGAAGAACTCTTGGCCAAGGTTCAAACTGGCGGCTCGAATTTCGATGTGGCCGTTCCTTCTGATTACATGGTTGGGGTGATGCGCCAATTGGAACTACTAGAACCCCTCAACAAAGACGAGCTTCCCAATTTTAAGAATTTAGATCCCGCATTTTTGGCTCAAGATTATGATCCGAAAAATTCTGTTTCTGTTCCCTATGGTTGGACCACGGCCGGGATCGCCATCAACACCGAACTTTACAAAGGACCTATGTTGTCATGGAAGGACCTGTTTGAAAACCCGCTTCTTAAAGGCCAGATATCGGCACTCGATGACATGCGAGAATTAGCAGGTGCAGCACTTAAATTTCAAAATAAAAGTGTTAACTCAACCGATGCGAAAGAAATTTCACAAGCTTTTCAATATTTAAAAAAGGTAAAACCCCAAGTCAAAATTTATACGGCCAACGCAGTTGATCTTTTAAAAAACAAAGAAATCAAGGCAGGCCTGGTCTATTCAACAGATGCGTTGATGGCGCAAAAAGCAGATCCCAATATTCAATATATTATTCCGCAAGAAGGCGGCACTCGCGCGATTGATAATTTAGTGATCATAAAAAATGCGCCACACAAGAAAGCGGCACATGCCTTCTTGAATTTTCTGATGACAAGCGAATCCGGCGTCAGCAGCGTACTTATGACTCGCGCAGGACCGGTTATTAAGGGAGTTCGCGAATTGTTGCCAAAAGAACTTCAAGAAAACAAAGCACTCTTCCCTGATAAAACTATCTTAGCGAAACTTGAACCGATTCAAGATTTAAAAGAAAAAAATGCTTTGTTTGAAGATGCGTGGACTCAGTTCAAATCAGAATAAGTTTTTTTGTTCTGGTAAAAAAATAGGGCCGCTTGCCATATTTTCGAGAGAATAAAAATCAGCGTTATAGCCTTCTTTAAGCCAAAGTATTCTTTTCGATCACATCGCAGAGCAAGTTGATGCTCGAAGGCTCGATCACTAAGCCCATGTGGCTTGCAGATTCGATCATCAAACTTGTCTTTGATTCAATCCCGAGCGGGCTCAAGATTTCGTCTTGTCCTGCTTCGATTGTATGGACAGAATTTCGATTCAAGACAACATTCAATTTTTCTTTTTCGATTTTAAAATAATCTATGTACGAAACTGGGTATTCGACTCTTTCTTGGGCGGTTCGAAGTCCGTCAGGCCAGTTCACTTTATATTCGGTTCCGTTCAAGCGAAGCCAATCTGGACTAATTTGTTGATCGAAAATGCAAGGTGCAACCAAATACAAACTTTCCATTTTCAAATTTTCAGTCTCGAGCAATTTAAGCATCCATCTAGTGCCGAAAGAATGACCTAACATCGAAAGCTTTTCCACAGCGGTTCGAGATTTAAATTGAATCATCATTTCTTCGAAGTCTTGTAGCGCACTGTAGGGCTTTGCCCAAGAAAGCTCTCTGTGATCTTCGCCATGGCCGCGCATATCAGGCACGATGACTTGGGCAATGTTTCGTTCAGCTATTCGGTGGGCAAGGCTCGTGAGATAAATCGAGCTAGAAACAAGACCGTGAAATAAAACAATCGTGTGCGTCGAGAGACAAGGATAATAGCGGTAGCTCATTTTATTTGTTCGATCGCGCGATTCGAAATGAATCGGTGGATTTATTTTTTTGATCGGCAGTTTATAAAGCTTCATCATGTGCTGATTGACCCAAGAAATTTAAGCATCTTGTAAAACGAATCGTCCTTGAAATTCAGCGCATTTTTCACCGTTACATTCAATCTCTGCAAACAACGTCCAGCGCGCTTTTTTCTTTGTTTGAAGTGCTTTCACTACGGAATCAAGCTGAACTTGTGACCAGCCGACTTTGACATCGAAATCTGCTGTGACGGGTTTAATGTATTTCATGGTGCCATCTGAAATGACAAAAGAGTCTGAAGATTGTCCAAGTGATGTGAGTTCAGAGTAAACTAAAAGATAACAGGCTAAGACCGCCGAGTTATAGAGGCTTCCGCCGAATGCAGTACCTTTATGATTAATATGCGGGACTAATGGGACTTTTAAGTTTGCGTAACCGG
>JANPPO010000393.1:0-6080 GCA_031428555.1 Bdellovibrionales bacterium
AATAACGTCGAATCAAAACAAGATATCGGCGAAGGCGTAGAGCTTAGATATTGGGAAGCACAAGCTCATATGGGAACTCCGTCTGCTCCTATGGCAGATCAAGCGCCTCCACCACCTGAGCAAGCCGGTATGCCGAATAACGAAATGCCACCTCCACCAATGCCAGAAGATCCAATGGCACAAATGGCGCCACCATCTCAGGAGTTACCTCCACCACCAGACATGAATCAAAATATGGCAAATAACGAATTGCCGCCTCCGCCTCCTCCGATGGAGCCGCCACCTCCGCCACCAAGTATGGACATGGCGCCACCACCTCCTCCGCCACCACCGCAAGCTATGAATAATGCGGTTGCAGCAGATGAGACAGCGACAGAACAAGATTCAACTCTTGCTATGGGCGCAATCGCAGTAGCAGTACTTGGAGCTCTTGCTTTAATCATCGTTAGAAGAAAACGTAAGCAAAGAGAAATGGATCAGGCTCTTGGCGAAACACACGTCGGCTAATTACTAGGAAATAGTTAATAGCTTAAAACTAAAAAACTCCACTTCGAAAAAAGTGGAGTTTTTTTATGTTTAAAATTTAAAAAGTATTTAAGAAACTTTTTTGAAGATCTTGTCGAGAACGCTTTTTTTGCCAGTACGGCTTGTTTCAACAAAATAGATAAGGTCATCAACGATTTGAACATCGCGATTATTAACTGGCTGAAATTTAATTCCACAACCCGCCGAATTAGTCCAAACGATAAGGGCTGTAATTTTACGAACTCGGCCGCTTACTTCAAATGTTAATTGAAGTTTGTCGTTAGTACGTAAAGCGTGATCTTTAAACTCAAGAAACGCACCCGAGATGCTAATATTTCTTAATACGCCTTTAGTATCTCCACGCGAATAACTTTTGCGGAATGATACTTCCAAAACTAGCGGTGTACGTGGTGCTGGCACTTGCGACTCCACTGAGAGCTCCTTTTTCACGGTATTGTGGCCCGTCTAAAAGGTTTATCGGCGAGGTGTTTGCCACTTTTAAGTCCAGGTTCGTATATAAAACAGGTTTAAGAAATTAAGTTGACAGTCCGATAGATATTAAGCAAATTGGCTTTAACGCAAGGCCTGCCCTAAGTCTAGGCACTAAGCTGCGGCATAGATTCCCTGATCTCTTAAAATAAACCAAACTCAACCAATAAAAATAAAAATCATATTCAAAAAATTCAAAAAGCTCAAACTCAAACAGCGCTCTTGAAATCAACAAGGAGACAATCTTGTCAGAACCGAAAAACTCTTCAAACCCTGAAGTGACCAAAAAACGTGGACGTCCCAAAGCATCTGAAGAGGCAACAGCGGCACCACCAGAAAAAGCAGAATCAAAGTCAGAAGCCCGATCAGAAGCAAAGCCACCGCCTGTAGAAAAAAAACAAGCGGCTAGTCCGGCGCCAGAGCCAACTAAACCAGCTCCAACCTCGGCACCTTCAGAATCAGCTGCACCAACATCAACTCCTCAAGCAGCGAATTCGTCAGCTCCTCAGCAACAAGGTTCACAACAAAATCAGAACCAAAATCAGGGCGACAGAAATCAGAACCAGGGTCAATCCCAGGGTCAAAGCCAAGGCCAAAATCGACACAACAATCAAAACAAGCGATTTGAAAAAAAGCATTTTCCAAGAAACGACCGCAATGATCGAAACGATCGTAGCGGTGGTGGTGGCGGTCGAGATCGTCACAATAGTGGCGGCGGCGGCGGTGGCGGCTACAGAAATGATCGAAATAATAACGACCGACGTCCTCAGCAATATAATGATTATCAAGAAGAAGGCGGCGGAAGCCAATATGGTCAAGATCGTGGTGGCGGCGGCCAAAACATGGGCGGCGGACATCAGAACCATCCGCAATCTCACAGTGAACCTCATGGACATGTAGACGTTGATCTTTCAGATATCCAATTATCAGATGACGAGAAAAGCTGGCTCAGCTCTAAAGGTCTTAAGACAAAAAACATTCAAGAGCTCACGACTTTAGCTGCAAAAATGAAAATTGAAAATGCAGCAGGTCTTCGTCGACAAGATATGATTTTTGAAATATTAAAGCGCGCAGCTAAATTAAATGTCGATATTTTCGGTGATGGCGTTTTAGAAATTCTTCCAGACGGTTACGGATTTTTAAGATCTCCAGATTATAACTACTCTCCAGGGCCGGATGACGTTTACGTTTCTCCCTCACAAATTCGAAGATTCGGTCTTCGCACGGGTGATACGGTTGCGGGAACAGTTCGCCCGCCAAAAGAGGGTGAAAGATATTTCGCTCTTCTAAAAGTTGATGCTCTTAATTTCGAATCTCCTGAAAAAGGAAAAGATAAAATTCTTTTCGACAACTTAACGCCGCTTTATCCGAATGAAAGATTGAAGCTTGAACATAATCCAGCAGAGTACACGACTCGGATTATGGACTTGATGGCTCCAATCGGAAAAGGTCAGCGTGCCTTAATCGTTGCTCCGCCAAGAACTGGTAAGACAGTTCTTATGCAGAATATCGCAAACGCGATCACAACAAATCATCCTGAAGTAAAGCTGATCGTTCTTCTAATCGACGAACGCCCGGAAGAAGTAACAGACATGATGAGAACCGTAAAAGGTGAAGTTGTGTCTTCAACATTCGATGAACAACCAAGTCGTCACGTTCAGGTTGCTGAAATGGTAATCGAAAAAGCAAAACGATTAGTCGAGCACAAGCATGACGTTGTGATTTTGCTAGATTCAATTACTCGTTTGGCTCGCGCTTACAATACGGTTCAGCCTTCGTCTGGAAAAGTTTTAACGGGTGGTGTGGATGCGAATGCATTACCGAAGCCAAAAAGATTTTTCGGTGCTGCAAGAAATATCGAAGAAGGCGGATCTTTAACAATTATTGCAACAGCATTAATTGATACAGGCTCAAGAATGGATGAAGTTATCTTTGAAGAATTTAAAGGTACTGGTAATTCAGAAATTATTTTGGACCGAAAATTAATGGAGAAGCGAATCTTCCCTTGTATGGACATCAATAAATCTGGAACAAGAAAAGAAGATCTCTTAATTGAAAAGAACGATCTCAATCGTCTTTGGATTTTAAGAAAAGTTCTTTCTCCAATGAACGTTGTCGATGCGATGGAATTTTTGATGGGTAAAGTCAGTCAGACAAAGACTAATTTAGACTTCTTAAAAGCCATGGGCGGAGGCGGATCTTAAAAAGATCTGCCTTTGAATTAATCAATATTTAGCCTAACTAACTGAATTATATAGGGATTTTAACAATAAGAATATTCTCGACAGGGCTGGTCAGAATTGATATACAATCCCTTCTTCTTTATCGACAGCTACAAGCAAGGATCTGGTTATGAAAGAAAAAATTCACCCAAAAACTCAAGTCGTAATCTTCAAAGACGTTTCATGTGATTTCTCCTTTTTAGGTGAATCAACACTTGATTCAAAAGAAACTTCTCAATGGGAAGACGGCAAAACATACCCTGTGGTTAAAGTAGAGATTTCTTCTGCTTCCCACCCATTCTACACTGGCAAGCAGCGTGTAATGGATATGGAAGGTCGTATCGACCGATTCAAAAAGAAGTACGCAAAAAAATAATTGCGACGCTCTCAATTTGAATTACCATTTAAATGCGGCTTAAACGCCGCATTTTTATTTTGGCTAGCCTCAAAAGAACTCAAAAAAGTGACTAGTACTAGCCTGATGAAGACAAGAGCGGCATACTGCTGCCTATGAATTTGATTTGGACTAATTGATCTATGTATTCAAAATTAGAAGACGTTGAAAATCGATACGAACATGTGCAGATGATGCTGCAAAAGCCTGATATTGCTGCTGATCAAAAGCAGTACCGCGGCCTTATGAAGGAAGTTTCTAACTTAGAAAAAATCGTAACTGTTTACCGAGACTTCAAAAAGAAAACAGCAGCTTTAGAAGCAAACAAAAAACTTTTAGGATCTGAAAATGATCCCGAAATGAAAGAGCTTCTAAAAGAAGAAAACCGCGAAATCGAAGCTGCCATGCCAGCACTTGAACAAGAACTTAAATTATTACTGATTCCTAAAGACCCAAATGACGACAAAAATATTATCCTGGAAATTCGCGCTGGGGCTGGCGGCGATGAAGCTTCGCTTTTCGCAGAAGAATTGTTCCGTGGTTATTCTTACTACGCAACTCAACTTGGCTGGAGAGTAGAGCTTCTTTCTTTTTCTTCGGGAAACGTTGGCGGAGCAAAAGAGATTATCGCCTCCGTAACTGGTGACAGCGTTTACTCAAAATTAAAATACGAATCAGGTGTTCACCGCGTTCAGCGAGTTCCTAAAACAGAATCAGCGGGACGAGTTCACACTTCAACCGTAACTGTTGCGGTTATTCCTGAAGTTGAAGAACAAGAAGTAAAAATCAATATGAACGAAGTCCGCATTGAAACAATGCGATCTAGCGGAGCCGGCGGACAATCAGTTAATAAAACTGAATCTGCCGTTCGCGTTGTGCATTTACCTTCTGGAATCGAAGTTAGATGCCAAGAAGGAAAATCACAAAGCTCAAACAGAGAACGTGCTTTCCAGATTCTTTATGCAAAATTGAAATTAATTGAAGAAGAAAAAGTTCGTAAAGAAGCTTCTGACGTCAGACTTGATCAAATCGGCACGGGCGATAGATCTGAACGAATCAGAACTTACAATTTTCCGCAAAGTCGAATTACCGATCACCGCATTGGTTTAACGACTCATCAAATTGATGCCATCATGGGCGGAGCATTTCAAAACTTAGTGGATCCACTGGTTGCACACTTCCAAGCCGAAGCGCTGAAGCAGCAGAGTAACTCATGAAGATAAAAGAAGTTCTAGACCGCACGATTCAATTTTTTAAAGATAAAAAATGGGATCAGGCGCGTTTAGAAGCTGAATGGCTGATTGCCGGCGGCCTTGGTATCGACCGAGTTCAGCTTTACATGAAGTACGAACAACCTTTACAAGAAGCCGAGTTGGAAAAACTGAGAGGCTTCGTAAAACGAAGAGCTAGCGGCGAACCTTTGGCTTACATTACAGGCACAAAAGGTTTTTATAAACTCGACTTTAAAGTGACCAAGGATGTTTTAATTCCTCGTCCAGAAACTGAAACTTTAATCGAGTACGCACTTATTTGGGCTAAGAAAAATCTTGCTGAAAAAGAAGAAATAAAGATCTTAGATATCGGAAGCGGCAGTGGTTGAATTGGTTTAACAATGGCAAAAGAACTTCCAAACACGAAAATTCAATTTATCGATGTTTCTGAAAAAGCTTTAGCAATCGCTAAAGAAAATGCGGCACTTTTGAAAGTAGAAGAGCGATGCATTTTTACTTTAGGGGATGCCTCTATAGTCGCTTCGACGATTGAAAGTGGCTTTGATCTGATTCTATCAAACCCGCCCTACATCAGTCCTGATGATCCGGAAGTGGAAGCTCATGTGAAAAGTTTTGAACCTCATCAGGCTCTATTTGCTAAAAATGGAACTGATCTTTTAACTGCCTGGTCGAAGCTTTATGCCCCAAAGTTATCTCAGCCAGGGCTCATGATGATGGAAATGGGATATAAGCAAGGACCAGGAATGCAAAAACATTTCGAAAGCTTGGAAGCTTTTGATATTGTACAGGTGATAAAAGATTTGTCGGGACACGACCGAATCATACAAGGAAGTATTCATGGATAAAATGATCATCAAAGGCGGCGCGGAACTAAACGGAACTGTTAGAGTCAGCGGTGCTAAAAACTCAGCTTTAAAACTCATGTTCGCGTCTCTTCTTGCTGAAGGAAAACACGTTTTTCATAATGTTCCAGAACTAGCGGACGTTTCTTCTGCACGAAAACTTTTAGAAAGCTTGGGCTGCGAAAGCGAATTCTCTAAAAACACGCTGATCATTAATTCAAAAACTTCAAAATCTCATAAAGCAGATTACGAACTCGTTCGCAAGATGAGAGCGTCCATTTTATGCCTTGGTCCCTTGCTTGCAAAAACAGGTGATGCCATCGTTTCTTTGCCAGGTGGCTGTGCGATTGGGACTCGCCCAATTGATCTTCACCTA
>JANPPO010000394.1:0-5876 GCA_031428555.1 Bdellovibrionales bacterium
GGCTTAAGAATTTTTGGCAATTGGAGCGACGAACTGCAAGTGAATCAAGCAATCACGGGTGTAAAAACAAAATATAAACGCCAAGGGATCAAAACTGGCTTGGTGATTTTCTTTTGATAAGCATAAACGGATTATGTTACACATGATCTTAGATGCGTCGTTATCTGATCGTTTCATTGCTTGTTCATTTACTTGTTTACTTCAGTTTTTTCCATCGAAGAACTTTAGTGATCGATGATCCCATTGTATCCGTAACTCTTGATTCTGATCAGCCTAGAAAAGCAGTTGCTCAGAAAGCAAAAGCTCCAGAAACTTCGGCAGCAAAAAATTCGATTGCAGAACAAAAATCAAGCGAATTACAAAATGAGTCCGAAAGCTCAGAGCCTTCCAATACTTCGGTTGATTCCGCTGCTGCTTATGAATCAGGCAACGTCAGTGTTAAACCAAAAGTCCTCAAACAAATTCAAGTCAGTTACCCAAAGCCCGCAAAAGAAGCTCGAGTCGAAGGCGCTGTAAAACTTTCGGTCTTGATCAATGAGTTAGGGCAAGTTCGCGAAGTCTCCGTGCTCGAGGGACCCGGCTATGGCTTAAACGAAGCAGCCACAGACGCCTTGAAGCAATTTTTGTTTTCACCAGCCGAAGTTGAGGGACAAAAAGTTTCTGTGCGCATCGTGTATGTTTACCGCTTTAAACTTGAATCTCGTTAAAATCTAAATACATTAAAGACCGCTGGCAAAAAACGAGGTTTTAAAATGTTGTTTCATTTAACTTTCTCTACTTTCATCTTATTCTTTTCAACTCTATCATTCGCTCAAAGTTCAGATTACGAAACGGTCGTGGAAGATGTGATCTTTAATTCTTCTTCAAAAGTGGTCATCGATGAAAAAACAATTAGAGAAAGTAAAGCTCCCGATCTGATTTCACTTATTACAACTCAAGCGAATGTGACTTTGTTTAATAATAACTTCCAACCACCGCAATTATTTCTTCGCGGTGGAGAATCAAGCCACATCTTGATTATGATCGATGGTGTCCCCGTTTATGATGTCAGCTGGGCACAAAGAACGATGAACCTGAACAGCCTTGATATTTCAAACGTCAGAAGAATTGAAATTATCAAAGGCGGCCAAACTGTCCTTCACGGTGGCCAGGCCCTAGCCGGTGTAATCAAAATTGAAACTTTCGGGTCACAGTATAAAAATGAAAAGAAAGTGATGCTGACAAGCTCGCTGACCGAATACACCGATAACCAATTGGGTCTTAGTTACGAAACACAAACATCAGAAAATTCTGGACTGATCGTCAGCGGAAGAATTGCGGAAGGAAAAAATCAATCCCCGGTTCTTGATTCAAGCAAGAAGTACAATCAGGAAAATCAAAACCTTGATCTCAATTACGAAAAAAAGGGTGCAACCACCTTCCGTGCACGTGGATTTTATTTTAAAGATAAATCTACAAATCCGACAACTATTCCTACGTTTATTAATGGACAGCCTGGACAGAGCATTGAAGACTCAGATATCGAAAGACAAGATGATCAAGTCGGAGCGTCCGCACAACTTTCATTTAATGAAGTTGCCTTTAAACCGCGCTTAGCACTTTTTGGTCAACGTGGTTGGAGATATTATTACTCAAGCCCCTCATCAAACGATGTGGATGCTAAATTTAGATCGCAACTTCAGGGCGCACTTCTTGATCTAACTCCATATGAAAGTCCACTTTTGAAATTGAGCACGGGACTTAGTTACATGAAAGAAGATTTCTTCCTCGATGATTCGCAAGCGACTTTAAGTCCTGCTCCTCGCCAGGCCGATGCGTTTTCAGAATTGAAGGGCGCATATGTGATGTCAAAACTTTCTCTGTTAGAAAGTTTATTGTTCGAAGCTGGTGCCCGAATCGAAAAGGCATCTGGCTTTACGGAAAAAAATAGTTATCAGCTAGGTTTAATTTTATTTAAAAATACGAAGTTAGAGTGGGTAACAGGCTACCGCGCACCTTCTGCTGGACAAATCAAAGGTGTTTTCCCAAATCCAGATTTAGAACCTGAAACTTCGCAAACTTATTCGATTACTCAAGATGTCGCTTTGGGAAGCCAAGGTGAAATTTCAACAACACTTTTTGAAACTTCATTTGATAATTATATCGAAGCACGAAGTATTGGTGGTGGTATTTTGCAATATCAGAATACTGCAAAAGTTAAAACCAGAGGTGTCGAGGTATCATCAAGCTATATTCTGAATTTGAAACAAAGTGTTCAGGCTTCGTACGCTTACCAAGAACCTTGGGATCAAGTTAGGCATGAACAATTGCGACGACGTCCAAAAGTATCAGGATCGCTTCGTTTTTTCCAGAACGAAGAACACACAACATGGATGTTAGAAGGATCGGGAGCAGGCCAGCGAAATGATTTCTTTGCAACTTCACGTTATGAGTTTCCTGGATATTTTTTAGTCAATGCTGCCGTTACTTATAAATACAGAGAAAACACGACTATCGCATTACGGGGAAGTAACTTGCTCGATTTCCGACCCGAGATCAGCATAGATTATTACGGCGAAGGCCGCCATGCTTGGCTATCGTTAGAAATAAAGTTCTAGAAAGCAATCGTCTAGACTTTTAGAATCACAGTTCCGATTTTCGGATAAAAAATAAAAAGTAAAACTAAAGAAGTTCTGTAGTCTCAAGGGTTTATAGGCTATAAATGCTGTGCTATTATAAAACCTCAGATAGGAGAATGAACATGTTTAGCTCTGATAAAAAGCCTAAAAAAGGTGGCGCCCAAGACGCTTTGAACAAGCTTAAAGAATTGCGAAAGAAAGAGCCTTCGGATCGCTTAGTACAAATTATTGAGGAAGTTACGAATAAAGTTCCATCTAAGAAAAACGAAATTCCAGCTGCTGCGAAGGATGTGGAAATCTAATGGGGAAAGCTATCCCCTTTTCCGATATCGACATTTATCTTGAAAATCTTGGAGAAATTACAGGTTGTGTAGTTGATTCGAATTTTCTAATTGCTCTTTCGGAAGAAAACCATTCGTTCAACGAAGATGCTCAATTTCTTTATGAGAAGCTAGCTGATTACAATATCAGTATCTATTGTAATGTTACTAATCGTGCAGAATTTATCGAATTTCACAGAAGAATGATCATAACTGAAACCTTGATGGGAATGTTAAGCCCAATTTCGAAATGGAAAATATCTGCTGCTGTAAAAAAAGATCTTTCGTCGCAAAAAGGTTGGATTGATAGTCAGGCTAAAAAAGATGAGTTGCCGTTATTAACAGATCAACGAATTAAAGAGTGTAAAAAATCTTTTTTACCTAAAACACAATCTGGACAAGTCGGATGGATCGCCATTTGCGACGAATTCTTATCAGGTAAATTGTTAAAAGCGTGGGACACTCTCGCCGAGTCACTTCAACTTAATTACATTGATATGCGCTCAAGTGAATCTGGCAAATATTTTGAAAGCCCTCTTGATTGGAAGAACATGTATGCGATTTCAGAGGCAACCTGCTTAGGAAGTTCAGATGCAATGTTGGTGAACGTGTTAACTTCAAGCGTTTTTCCATTTATCGTGAGTGCTGATTTCGACATGGCTTATGGAATTCTACAAAGCTCTACAAATAAAGATATATTAGTTCCTGATGCTTTGTATAAGCGTCATCTTAAAGGATTAAGGTTTTAACTCAACTGATTTTCTTATTCTGTTAGCTACCTAAAAAGTAACGGCCCAAACAATCTGAACAGTGGCCGCTAAGTAAAGAAGGCTCTTTAAAGATTGGTCCTTCGTTTGACCAGCGTTGACCAAGCTTAAGATACCGCCCATGCCGTAAGTTACTCGGCGGATCCAGCGTGTGCTTTCTTCACGCTCTTTCTTTTCCCTTAAATAACTTTCGACCATTCGGTTTTTTTGTTCGATCGATAGATCTCCAGAATTTAAGACTTGAACAAAAATTTCTTCGTCTTGTTTTAAAAAGTAGTGTTCAGCACCGTAACCGATTGCAAGTAGACCCAAAGTTTGTGCGATCGAATAAAATCCTTTTTCAACCGGAGTTTCAGCCACACTCCAACCATAACTACCGCCGACTAAAGCGATACCACCAGAAATCATCATTCCTAGACCATCATTATTTTTAAATTCGCGTTCATACTTTACACGTTCAGAAAATTCTTCGAACGTTTCAGCGAACGCACTTGAAGAAATAAACAATAATGGAAGTAAAATTTTAAGTAGTCTCATCACAAAGTAAATCCGAATTGAAAGAATAAAACGCGGTCATTATCCGTGAAGTAATACGAAAGGCCTGTATCAAATCCTTTTAGTTTCAAGAATGCTCCGTAAGTTTGTTCTCTTGGCGAGATCGAAGTCGTTATTGTCGTCATCCCGATCTGATAGTATGTGAAAATTTGCGGCCGAACGGCAACCGATTCTTGAAACTTAGTACCTAAGCCCCACTCTAATGTTCCAACTGTAAACTCGTGCAGGTAGCTGACACCGGCGTAGAGGACTCCGTCAGAGTCGATATAAGATTGTTTCCATAGAACGCTGTAGCGAGCATCACCCCAGGCGTCTGCGGGCTCAAATGCGATTCCTGGGCTACCTACGATATGAGTTTTTTGATCCGGATCTGTGTTCACAGCATTTGGATCAATTGCCAGATCCGCCACAAAAAATGATCGCTTCAAAGTTTGCATGCTGGCGGCTTCAAGTTTCACACCGACAGATAATTCATCATTTAAATAATGACCGAAGTCCAAAGCCAAAACATGGGCAATCCCCGCATCCACATGCGCATAAGGATAAGATGGATTCTGAACTCGTGTCTCAACCCAAAGTTCATAAGGTTTAAAGGAAATGGCCCAAGAATTTCCAACGTAACCAATTTCAGTTTCATTTGCGATGTAACTTTCGCGGTCATCTTCAATTAGTGAAATAATCTGAGCCGGAGTCGCATCACCTTCAAGAACTCTGCGCCAGTTATTGGCCTGGTGAATGCCTTCTGAAAAAAGAAATTTACCAAATACGAATTGTAAATCCTCACGAGCCACATTCGTTGGATGGCAACGAGTCCCCGAAGTTTTTTGTCTGATGAAATAACAAGTGTCGCCCATTGCGTGTTCACGAAGTTCAAACCCGCGGGCTTGAGCGAAAATAAAAAAACTAAAAATCAAAAGCCAAATCTTCATGGATTACAAGCCGTGGATACAGTTGTTGATAACTCACGAGCCTGGGTAAAGAACTTTCCGCTTTCGTTTAAACTTTCTACCTGTTTAGGAAATGCGAGCTTTAAATCTTGAGTCAGTTCGGTTCCATAAGCTGTCCAAATTTGAAGCCAGTTCCGAAACCGTCTCCAATCAATTTTACAAACGAGTCTTAAGTTTTTATCAAAACCAACACTAAAATTTGCATCAAGCAGCCGATCACTTCCATCCGAAAAATGAGAACGCAATAAAACTAAGCCCACCATCGATCTGAAAAGTCGAACAGATGGGGCATCCCGAGTTTGCAAGATATCGTAAGCCGTCTGCAAATCGACGCGGTCCTGCGCTTGGGCGTAAGGGATTTTCTCTAGTCCTTGCTGGTAAGCTTTAATCATGGGAATCAAATTGTCTCGTGTAACGGTTTCTTGCTGGGGCAAACCTGCATACGCATTGTACAAAGTTGCCACAGTCAAACCAGACCTGGAGACATAAACAGATGCCCATGCTTTTAGTGCATCATCAGTTGGATTTGTTTGATAAAGATTTTGAAAATAAAGAATCGCGTTTTCGTACATGCCCTTTTCAACCATATCGAAGCCTTCTTCAAATGCTTCGCCTTCTGATGGTCTATCAGAGTTTTCCTCGCCACATGCGCCTAGGAATATGACTAAA